>JBARUM010000296.1:0-4907 GCA_049645725.1 Maribacter sp. | reverse complement strand
TCCCTGCACATGGTATCATAAAAATGGTGCAATTTGGTGAACTCGGTCTTACAGACATAGCAGTTTCTTGGTGAGGTCAATTCTTGTGTTTCTTTACTTGCCAACACTGCAGCGTTTAAAAGCTTTGGCGCAATGAAAACATCGGCTTCACGGGCACTTCGTATTCCTGTTTCTTTTCGTGCGGATTTATCCTTAGCGGCTTGTTTGCGTTTTGCCGCTTTCTTAGCATCTTTTTTGCGACGTGAAAACTCTTCTCGGCTTGGTCTGGAAAGCATTCCGGAAGCCTTCAAGAGTGCTGTTCTTTTCTCTTTGGGTATGTCAAAAATTTGATTTGTATCAGAAATTAACTGCTCTAGAATAGCAATACAAGTATCTATCTCTTTGGATGTAATCTTTTGATTTTTGACCGTTCCATTGTCTTCCTTGAGCATTTGACTTAATTGATTATTTAGGATAGAATAATAACCGATAAAAGTATGTGAAAAAATATACACATAACGATTAAATTCTAAGTTTCTCCGCTTTTGATGGTAATCGGTTTCTTGTTGGTGAGTGTACCTTATGAAATCTAGGATCATTCTTAGCCCTCAAAACATAAAATCCAACATCTTTGCGTATGTTATTTTGTTACACCTTGGTCTTTTAACTAAATCATTGTCAGGTTCAGACAACTTGTAAAAAAATACCAAACAAGAGAATGAAGTCGTTCCAGTGCTCTTAGGGACTATTTTATACCAATTTTAAATATTGCTACACCACTATATCGGTTGTCTTTTCAACGGCGAGCACATGATTAAGATACAACTTTAAACGGTTCAAAATCCCGCAGCCTGACCATCTTTGCGTGACTCCGAAGCACCTGAGTAGACCTTGTTTTCGGAATCAAAACGTATGGCCTGATACCCACCATAAATTCCTACGCCAAAAGAAATTTTATGTCCTTTTTTTCGCAGTTCGCGTATGGTCTCATAATCAAACCCACTTTCTAGGTTTAAAGTACCGCCATCGGTCATTACGGAACCCGTTGGTTGCGAACTTCCGCGATGCCGCATACGAGGTGCATCTCCAGCCTCTTGCACGTTCATACCAAAATCTAAAATATTCACTACAATTTGTGCATGACCTTGTGGTTGTACAGAACCGCCCATAAGACCAAAACTCATGTAGGGTCGTCCATCTTTAGTGATAAATGCTGGAATAATTGTATGAAACGGTCTTTTTCCAGGTTCTAGGGCATTGGCGTGGTTCCTGTTTTGTACATTGAACATTTGTCCCCGATTTTGCAGTACAAAACCCAAACCGTCTGGCACCATACCGGAGGCAAACTCCGAGTATATACTTTGTATAAGGGACACCATATTTCCATCTTTGTCCGCAACGGTCAAATAGGTTGTATTTCCTGCTTCAATCTCAAAATCACCTGCGGGATAGAAACGCGCCGACTCCTCTAAATTAATTAGAGCCCTTTGTTTTGTGGCATATTCCTCAGATAATAGTTCGCTTAATGGGATTTCATTAAAATCCGGGTCCGCATAAAACTTTGCCCTGTCCTCGTAGGCTAATTTCTTTGCTTCTGTAAGTACATGCAAATAGTCATCACTGCCAAAACCCATAGAGTTAATGTCATAGCCTTCTAGTATATTCAACATTTGTAAAGCGGCAGTTCCTTGGCCATTGGGCGGTAATTCCCAAACTTCATAACCACGATAGTTCACGGATACAGGTTCTATCCAATTGGATGTATGATTGGCCAAGTCTTTAAAAGAGAGAAAACCACCATGTTTTTTCATGTAGGAATCGATGGTTTTAGCAATACTACCTTTATAAAATTCATCACGTCCCTTTTTAGCAATCAATTCATAGGTATTTGCAAGGTCAGGGTTCTTAAACAGTTCTCCTTTCTTTGGAATGGCACCGTTGGGCATGTAGGTTTCTGAGAACCCAGGCTGGTCTTGAAGGTTTTTATAGTTTGAAATCATTTCATAGGCGATAACCTCGGATACCGGGAAACCATTTCTACCATAGTCTATAGAAGGTTGCAGTAAAGTTTTCATTGGTAGTTTTCCAAATTTTTCATGCATGGCAAACCAACCATCTACGCAACCAGGAACCGATACAGGTAATGGACCATAGAAAGGAACGTATTTCATGTTTTTTTCCAAGAAATAATCAATGGTGAGTGATTTCGGTGCCCGCCCACTACCATTGAAACCGAACAGTTTTTGTTCTTTAGCATCCCAAACAATAGCGAAAATATCTCCACCAATCCCACAACTTGCCGGTTCTACAAGGCCCAACATGGCATTCGCGGCAATGGCTGCATCCATGGCACTGCCACCTTTTTTAAGGATATCTAAGGCTACCTGTGTTGCTAAAGGTTGACTCGTGGCGGCCATACCGTTCTGAGCAAGTACCTCGGACCGTGTTGTAAACGTTTTACCGGTAAGGCGGTCTTGCGCCTTTGGGGCATTACCAAAGCATAATAACAATAGAATAGGAAGTATCTTTTTCATAGCGTAAAAATGAAATTAAAACTATCAAAAAAGAAAGACTATACCAACCATTAGAATCGAAAAATAGGATTGTTACCCGAATATGTAGAAAATGGTTCCAATGACGTAGGATACATCTTTTTGATGAACCTATTTCGGAAGGTAATTATTAGGTGTGGCTATTAGATATAGCCTGCTGTGGAATACCTAACATCCATTATTTAGCTAACAAAAAAGCCCATCAATATTGATGGGCTTTATAATAAACTTGAAAGTATATGTATTAAATAACTTTTACGTTCACTGCATTTAAACCTTTGTTGCCTTCTTGGAGATCAAATTCAACTTCATCGCCTTCGCGAATCTCGTCTACTAATCCAGAAATGTGTACAAAGTGGTCTTTTTCAACTCCTTCTTCAGTGATAAAACCAAAACCTTTTGTGTCGTTGAAAAATTTTACTGTTCCTTTACTAATTGTAATGTAATTAAATTTATAATTTATTAGTTGGCAAAGATGATGCCATTATTTTGACTTACAACATTTTAAGGAGCTTATTTTCAAATTATTATGTTTGAGTTCCCTTATAAGTACACTTAACTCCCTAGAAAAGTTCCCGCATTCTTTTGTAGGCGGTCATCAAGTTGTACTCCGGTAAAAGCTTTCTCTTTCAAGGTGGTATATTTGTTTACTAACTAAATCTCTCGCTAACGTTCATTAATCATACATCTATGCCCTTTAAAAAATTACATTCTAATATCAAGGAAACTTTAGAACATTTAGACATAGAGACTCCAACTCCATTTCAAAGCAGGAGTATCCCCATTGTAAAAAGCGGTTCAAACGTTTTTTGTGTAGCACCAAAGGATAGTGGAAAAACGACTACACTCATACTTACAACCTTACAAAAATTAAAATGTGAAGCTGTGGGGAATGCTCCTAGGGCAATAGTTTTAGTTGAAAATAAAGAAAGAGCCTTAGCGTTGTACGAAATGTTCTTAACCTATACGAAGTATACTTCGCTTCGCGTTTATGTTGGGTATGAGGAATTACATATAGATGTACAAAAATCGGAAATATTTGAGGGAATAGATATTCTTATTTCCACACCCAAGACCATGAATAAGTTGTTTTTATTAAACGGAGTAAGCACTTCCGAACTAAAGATATTTAGTATAGATAATGCCGATTTTTTGATTCAGAAATCAGCCTATAATGCGATGATTTCCATTACTCAAAGTATTCTAAAATGCCAGTATGTCATCTATTCGGAAAAATTACATCCTAAACTAAAACGGTTCGAGGAATATTTTATGGAACACTCCAAAAAGATTGAAATGTAGGCCATTAAAATGTATTTTGACGCCCCTCTTTTATATAATAACTCACATAATGTGCATCTTCACTCTTTGTGCAAACCGTTAGTAAGATTTTAAGTCAAAAAATACCCATAATTTGATATTTAGAATATTCTTTATAAGCATGTTATAAAACGAACTTAAATGTGTTCAATAATCTGAGTTTCTTCTTTATTAAAACTCATTCTCTTTCCGCTCCAATAAGAAGCTGTAGCCAAATGGGATGGTTTAACGGCTTGAAGCCCAATTTCTATAGGTGCATTAAGTTTTTCGCCAAAAGAAATAGCGTTCAGAAAATTAGTGACATGTAGTTCATCCAAACTTTCGGTATTTTCTATAAAATTGGGAGATGAGCCATGGGGCGTATAAATGTAACCAGCCCTAAAAACTTCTAATTTACCTTTAGTACCATGAAAAAGAACAGAATCGTTTTGATTTTTTACAGGTAAGATAGAACACTCAAATGTGAAATTCCAACCTTCTTCATATTGAATAATTGTGTTAACAGTGTCCGGATTGGTTCTTCCATCCTTCAAATGATATATTCCACCCGTTGTAACGGCATTCTTTGGATTAGCGTCATCCATCATCCATTGTGCAACGTCTCCCCAATGCGTAAGAAGATCGGATAGGATTCCTGCCCCATATTCTTTATAATGTCTCCATGCGTCATACCGCGGCCAATCATATGGAATTTTTGGCGCTGGCCCTAGAAAAGTCTCCCAATCAAAATTCTTTGGCCTAGGTCTGGATTCGACGTCTCTTGTTTGCCACCGAAAATCACTCCATACAGCTCTGGCAAAGATAATATCCCCTAAAACTTTAGAACCACTAAAAAATTCCTCTTTTACTTTTTTATAAAGAGAACCACTTCGTTGTTGAGTCCCCGTTTGGCATATCATCCCACTCTCTTGAACCACCTTTTTTAAACCGTCACCTTCTGTAAAATATAGGGTTACAGGTTTCTCTAAAAATAAATGTTTTTTTGCGGATAAAATTCTAGTGGCGTAAGAAGTATGCAAATGATCTGGGGTAGCCAAAATTACAGCATCTACTTTT
>JBARUM010000295.1:0-1541 GCA_049645725.1 Maribacter sp. | reverse complement strand
TACCGATGACCAAGCCCATGCGTTCTTGAGATTCATTGCCGATTATTTCTTTAGCCGATAAGGTTGGATCCCCGACAGGTAATTTGTCCAAATCAATTTTTCCACCCGTATCCTCAACTAATTCCGATAGGCAGTTTAGATGTCCGCCAGCACCATGATCGTGAATTGAAACAATGGTATTTTCCTCGCTCTCTACCATACCACGGATGGCATTGGCAGCCCTTTTCTGCATTTCTGGATTGGAGCGCTGTACGGCGTTCAATTCTATGGCAGAGCTGAATTCTCCTGTATCAGCACTGGAAACAGCGGCACCACCCATACCAATACGATAGTTGTCACCCCCAAGAATTACAATTTTATCACCTGTTTTTGGAGTATCTTTTAATGCCTGATTTTGTTTTCCATAACCAATTCCACCAGCTTGCATGATGACCTTGTCGTAACCCAGCTTTCTAGCTTTGGCTTCACTTGTAGCACTAGACTCTTCGTGTTCAAAGGTTAAAACAGATCCCGAAATTAGGGGTTGTCCGAATTTATTTCCGAAATCCGAAGCTCCGTTCGAAGCTTTTATCAAAATATCCATTGGGGTTTGGTATAACCAATCCCTTTCTTTCATTCCATTCTCCCATTTTCTGTCATTGGCCAATCTGGAATATGCGGTCATGTACACCGCTGTTCCTGCCAAAGGCAAAGAACCTTTACCTCCGGCCAATCGATCCCGAATTTCACCACCAGCACCTGTTGCTGCTCCATTAAAAGGTTCTACCGTTGTAGGGAAATTATGGGTTTCCGCTTTTAATGAGATGACGGAATCAAATTCTTTTTCCTGATAGAAATCAGGCTTATCTGCGGAAATGGGTGCAAATTGTATCGCTTTAGGCCCCTTTACAAAAGCAACATTGTCCTTGTAGGCCGATACAATATCGTTTGGATGTTCTTGGGATGTTTTCTTAATCAATTTAAAAAGAGAGGTAGGCATTTCCTCACCATCGATGACAAAAGTTCCATTGAAAATTTTGTGTCTGCAATGTTCTGAATTCACCTGACTAAAACCAAAAACTTCGGAGTCGGTTAATTTTCTTCGTATTTTTTCACTTAATTCTTCTAGATAAATAACCTCTTCTTCATTAAGGGCCAAACCTTCTTTCTGATTGAAAGCGGCTATATCTGCAATCTCTAGAATGGGTTTAGGTTCTACGAGGATATCAAATAAATCTTGACCAAGTTTGCTGAATTTGTAAGATAACATGGGGTCAAAATCTGTAAAATCTTTTGGTACGGAGTTAAATTCCTCAATCCGGATAACACCCTGCACACCCATATTCTGGGTAATCTCAGTAGCATTGGTACTCCAAGGAGTTATCATGGCTGCTCTAGGGCCAACAAAAAAGGCGTCAAGTGACGCCGTGTTTATTTTGGGTTGGTTGCCAAACAACCATATCAATTTATTAATGTCTTCTTTTGAAAGTTCCTGAGCGGTCTGTACCGCATAAACCTTGATGCTTGGTTCCCCGAAAAAGTGAATCATGTAACGCTAAATT
>JBARUM010000294.1:0-1769 GCA_049645725.1 Maribacter sp. | reverse complement strand
CTTGAAATTACTTCTCGGGAGGTATTTAGATCATTAGCAATGTTCTGATGGGTTAGTTTGAGATTCTTGCTTTTTACGATTGCCGAATATTCTTTTAAGTATGCAAGTAATCGAGTGTCAAGCTTCTGAAATGCAATGTGATCAATTGTACTTATCAATTCTTGAAAACGTGAGTTGTAGCTCTGAAAAACGAACTTTTTCCATTCTTGATACTCTTCCATCCATTTTGTAGAATCTTCAACTGATATTACGAGTAGTTTACCTGCAATAATCGCTTTGGCAAAAATTTGGCTAGGTTCATTAATCTGATACGACTGCAAAGTCATTGCACAGGTTTCAGAAGGTTCTATGTTGTAAAGAAAAACTTCATCACCTGTAATATTACGTCTGTAAATACTTAGTGCTCCGGATAGTACAATAGGGATTACTTTAATATGCTGACCTTGTCTTAGAATTTCATCATCCTTATCGAATTCAAAAATCCTACCCTTTGATTTTATCGAATCGATTAATTGGTTATGATTAAAGGGTAGGTGCTCTATTTTCATTTAACTTATTGAATGAACCTTGCGTGTCGTATATAAAGCCTAAGGTATTCGTTTATGAATAGCAGGCGATTCCGAACTAATAGACTTTCGGTAAGCTTTTGTCTTGATACAAATTAAAAGCCTTAATCTAAAAAATCTCTGGCCTATATGCTATATGGATTTTTGATACACGTTATTCCTTGTTTATTTGTTTTATCACATAATCCAATTGACTGTCTTTTCCCTCTATTAAGTCATTTATTGATAGGGGTACTTTAATATCAGGCAAAATTCCACTCCCTTTCTTTACCGTATTATCTTTAGTATAGCGATTTATTTTTACGAACGATATCAATACTTGAATTTTTGAATTTGGGAGTGTGTAAATTATAGGATACCCACCTGTTTGCGTGTAATAGTTTCCACCTGTTTCTTCTCCGATCAATGTGATATTCTGGTTTTTACAGAATAGGGCAAAGCTTGAACCCGCCGAGAAAGTTCTCCCTCCAATCAGCACATAGGTTTTTCCTTTAAAGACTTTATCATTTGGAATCATCGATGATTCATTCTCATCTGTCATTGAAATCCATTCATTCTCTTTCTTCGAAGCGTTCTGGTAGTACTTTTCAAAAAATGTCCTGTAAGTATATCAGCTCACCAAATTTTGGCTGTGATTTTCTTCTGGTAGTTCGGAGGTAATGACACTTGATGACTTTTGTTGTTTGAAGGGTTGCTGTGCTATGTATGAAAAAGCATTGATGCTGTTTAGTGGATAGCCTCCTTCATTTTGCCTGATATCAATAATGAGATTTTCAATTTTTTTTCGATTGATGTTCTTAAAGATAACTTTTAGTTCTTCTCGGAATCTTTCAACATCCAACTGAAAGGAATTCATTGTCAAAACGGCTGTGTTAAGGGAATCAATAAAATATACAAATGGTTCTCTTTTTCCTATGGTGCTCTTTACGAATTCAGATTTATTCCTAGCCTTATGATATATGGAAAAATAGGAATTCTTATTCACGAATCGGCCACCGATACTTTCAAAAGAACGACTTTGAATTTCTTTGTTAAGTAGCTTATTAGATGGTGTTTTGTACTTTACCTGATAGCTGTCTTTAGCACCGAATTCGTAAAAATGCAATATGCCGAATTCACGTTCTATCTGTCTATCCTTTTTACTGGTGTTTAAACCATCTGAAGGTGTGTATTTTAAAAAATTACGCCTTAGTTCTGTCGCAT
>JBARUM010000293.1:0-3021 GCA_049645725.1 Maribacter sp. | reverse complement strand
GGTCGGAAGGCACACGTCTAACAGAGTTGCCAGAATTATAATTGGCACTTCTAAGTTCTTCAATTATATTCCCTTCAGAATCTTTGTACCCGACAGGAGCGGCAAATGGTTTATATTCCTCAATCTCTGCAAAATAAAAACCATCTTCTCTCTTATCTTTAAAAGGTGCTTTCTTGATTTTCCCGTAACCAAAAAATTCTCCTTTTCCCTCTTTCAGTTTTTGTGGTTCGTAATAAATGAATTCTATTGGCAAATTGTCAAATTGATTCAGATATGATTGGGGGAAATGATAATACTTACCTACAAAATCATTATAGGTGGTACCCTCTCGATATTGGGTTAGTACTAGGCAGTTTCTTTTTGACATTAACTATTTTACTCTGATTGATTGGTTAGTAGGTAACTTAATAAAAATAAGTGCGAATTTTCTACTGTTTTAATTTAAATGAATAATAAAAAATTTAGTATAAAGATATGGCATAAATTGGAATTGGTATTATGCAGGCAATTCCATTCCACACACATTACACTCCTCGCCTATACCTTCGCTCGCACTCAGGATAGGCTCGCATCGTATAATAAGTGTTCCATTACCTTTTTAGAAGAAACTTTTAGAAGAAAAATTTAAAGAAGTTGTAGTGCCAAATACTTTGCTTTACCCAAGCAAAGTTACATAACGCAGAACATTATAGAACAAAAATGTTCTATAATCCGACATTACGTCAAATAGCGATAAGTTATAAGTAATTCTAATGAATTCCTAACCCATGAGATTTGATGCGTACCGCAATTTTCATTTTAAATTTTGCTCATAATCCATGCGATGACTAAGAACTCTAATAATGAAAATTCCGCTTGCAGTTTGCAAATAAAATATAGTATGCGCCTTATAGGAGAATCGCTTCAAATCAGCAATAAATTCGGAAGCATTACGACCCAAGTCTATATTTTCAGCTAGTACGTTAAACGCTTCATGCATACCAACAAAATAATGCTGAGCTTGGGATATCCCGAATTTGTATATGCCAAACTCATAAAGCTCGGCCAAATCAATTTCAGCTTTATTGGAAAGCTTATAAACACCCATCTTCCCGCATACGGGTTTCTACTTCCTTGATAATATCAGGTAAGGATTTAGTACTAACACCGCTTTCTAGGCCTTCTATCAGCTTTGTTTTGAGCGAAAGCAACTCGCCGCGATTGGCTTGGTCTTGACGTACTAGATTTCGAAGATACTCACTATCGTTTGTGTACTCGCCGGATTCAATTTGAGCTTTAATCCACTTATCTTGTTGCTCGGTAAAGGTGACCGTTTTACGAACTGTTGCCATAATAAAAATGTTTAAATCATCATACTATTGGTGTAATTTAATGTATTTTAGGGAATCATCCAAGTAATTGGAGCATCTAGCAAAACACCATTCCACACGCACATAATGCTCCCCTCCTATCCTCCTTCGCGGAAAAAGCTATGGCGGACAAGCTATTCGGCCCGTATCAAACGTGTGTATTCCTAACTAGTTATTTGTTGAAATAGGTATTCATGAACTTCGTACCTCGGTGGCATTACCCTTGTAAAAGCAACATTTGGACGCGATAAAAAGGGATTACCCACTGGGCGATTATTTTTTTCGGCGAGATCTGGCGTAGGCAAAAAAAGTGAAGTGCCAAATACGCCATCGCATCAACCCGCTCAAAAAAGTTAAGCCCCCCATCTTTGCTTTTTATGCCGTACCAAAGCAAATTGCCATAAGCCTCCTTCACCATAATCTTACGGCGTTCAGGCGCAGGACATTAGTGTACATTTTGTAGTATTGGTTTAGGCAAATGCTGAAGCAATAAACAAGAAAGCTGATGCGGCCGGCAAAATTGCGATGTTCTTTCAAAAGTATTTAGGTGACTTACTCCATCTCCGTACACAGAAAAAATGTTTTAGAAAATTTCAAATACTTAAAGCCCTTGCGACAAACATTGTAGCTGTAACTATACTTTGTCATGGAGTCCGAGCTGAGCGCAGCGGAAGTATCATATTGCCGCTGCTTCCGAAATTTGTGTACTAGATTGTTTTCATAAAACCAACATACCAAGGCTATATAGTCAAGCTTTAAATATAAATTAGGAAATTAGGATTACACAGTATTCTTATCTTATATTAAGGTCAGATTATCAAATTACTACAAGGTTTCCTATGAACAGTGAAGATTTTAATTATCTACTAACCTGCATGTTTACTGCAGTTTTTGGTGTTTTTGGAATTTATCACTTGGCCTCCTTTTTGATTTTGAGGCATAAGATCCTTTTATATTACGCTATTCTAATCTTAGCGTTAACCCTCCATTGGAGTTGGTTTCTATTGGCCTTAGGACCTCTTGATGCTGCTATTGCGGATAAAGCTTCCGTTATTACCGCTATGGCGGCAACGTATGGCTTATTAATGTTTACTAAGAACTATTTGAACATTAAAAAAAAGAGCCATCCTAATTTATCAAGATGCTATATCATATTAAAGCGGTTGGTCGTTTGGATTCCGGTGTTGTTTATTTTGAATATTTTGACGGTCAAAAATGAATGGTTAAATAATTCTTTAGTGATGCTTGCTGCAATTGCTGCCATGGTGTCCGTATTTATGAATATATTTTCAGGGGTAAGTTTATACAAGGAAGAAAAATTTAATAAGTTTTATCTGTATTCCTACACTCCTCTGCTGCTCTCGGCAATTATCTATATAGGAACATGGTTTTTACAAAAGCAGTACATTGTTGATACACTATTCGTTTTGGTAACGACTTCCAGTTTAATTACACTACAATTAATTCTTTTCTCCATTCTAGTGGGCTATAAGTTTAAATCTATTGAAGATGAAAATATAAGAATGCAGATAGAAACAAATAAACTCCTTACCATTGAAGTGGATAAGCAGACCAAAAACCTGCAAATAGCAAAAAGAGCCTTAGAAATTCAAAATCAGGAACTTGAAACAGTCAATGTGCTCAAAAATAAATTATTTTAATTACTTACCCA
>JBARUM010000292.1:0-2454 GCA_049645725.1 Maribacter sp. | reverse complement strand
TTTGGGGCCAGGGTGGTCTTTCTTGATTTTAGGAATGAATCGAAAACGATACCACCATCGTCAAGGCTCATCAATCGTTGAAAAAGTATGACCGTGGCGTCCGTATCTCCTTCCGCGCGATGCCTATTGACCAAAGGAATTCCCAGAGTCGAACAAAGTCTACCTAGACTGTACGAAAACTTTCCCGGCATCAGTTTTTTCGCCAACCTTACGGTACATAATTTTTGGCGATTATAATTGTAACCCAAATACCGGAACTCGGAACGTAGCACCGAATAGTCGAAAGTCACGTTGTGAGCCACAAAGACAGCATCCTCGGTGATTTCAACAATTTTTTCGGCTATCTCCTCGAAAAGTGGAGCGGTTCGTACCATGGCATCATCGATACCGGTCAGACCGGTTATAAAATTGGGAATTCGGACTTGGGGATTTACGAGTGAAACGAACTTGTCCAGAATTTTGTCCTCGTTCATCCGAACGATACAAATCTCCGTAATACGATTGTTCCGTATACCCTTACCGGCGGTCTCGATATCGACCACAACATACTCCATACCGTTAAAATTTTAATTCGTTTCATAAAAATACTATAATCAATGGAATTAATCCATAAATTTGGACATATTCCATGCTTAAATAAATTTTGTGTTTAATGAACTACCCTAAATTAATACGATTAGAAAAGGAAATAAAAATTTTACTGGGTTCCAGATTAGCGGAATACCAATATGATCAAATTATTGTCGAGACGTATTACGCGATGGATATGACCGTAATGTGTCGCATTGAATTCTATGGTTCGAAAGCCACCATAGCGCATCGGTTGGCCAAACATGAAGCTGAACTTAAAGAGGGGTTCTATTACGAGGCAGAGCAAAAATTACTAGGTCAATTGGAGCCTAAACCGATCAAACATGCATCTTAAAGAGTCTAGGTATTTGAACAGGGACAGCACAATAGTACATAGGGACATGCTCCATTACTACATTGCCTTTGTGCGTTTGGTAGAATCGTTCCTAAAGGGAAAGCCTAGAACAAGCTACCCTGCTCGTTCAGTTCAGGGTAGTCAACTTTGGTCACAGCTACCGGGGAATTCTTAGCCGTAAATTTAGGTTTATAGAGTTCCCTGGTGACCGGATAACATTCAAACGCCTTCGTAGTAAATCCCACTTTCATCAGTTCCGTAACGTTTGCCTCGTTCAAATCATCTCGCAGCCATTCCTGCGTATATTCGGGATCCAAAACCAAGGGCATCCGTTTTTTCTTGTTGTGTACCTTCTCAAATTGTTCGTTGGCTTCCACCGTGATTATTGTACAGCTATGTAATTCCTCATCCAGTTCACTATATAGTCCGGCGAACATAAACAAACTGTTATCAGAATGGTGACAGAAATACGGATAAGCATTACCTCCGCTGTGATGGGGTTCAAAAAACCCGTTGGCCAAGATCAAGCATCTATTGGTCATTGGATAGTCCTTAAAGGATTTTTTCTCGAAGATCGATTCGGAACGGGCGTTGTTCGTATAGTTCTTTTTAAGGAATTCACTTACATCGCCTTTCATCGCCCATTTCGGTACCAAACCCCATATTGCAGGTCGAATTAGCTGCTGTTCCTTTTGGGGAATCATATATAAGTTGTTATGGTTGAAAGCAGATTGAAAAAAATAAGGTTTGTATTCCATCGGATAACGGAATTCCAAGCGCGTGATCTCCTCAATTTCCGCTTCTGTCTTTGTAAGTGTAGTTGAATAGCACATATGGTCAATTTAAAAATTATTGGTGAAATACAGGAATTCTTTCAGTTATCATTAACACAATAGATTTTTATTTTAAGCGTATTACCACAAAATCATAGATAAAGTAGGATTTCATCTTCGAAAAAGTCATCTCACAACAGGCTTATTGTAAACAAGACGAACTTTACCAAGTTCCCTATCGACAAAATTCCTTTGAAGTCAACAGTAAATTCAAATAAGGTAAGAAATACTGGTTGACAAGGGTATTTTTGAACACTACCAATTTAATATATATAAAAATGGAAGAATATAGATTTAAGGATGCTCGAATCGACAAAGTTTTTAAAACGTCGGAAAGCGCAAATGATTATTACGACTTTTTAATAAAGACAGGGTATAGTACGGATGATATTACCGTAATTATGTCGAAGGACACCAAAGAACGTTTCTATGCGACAAATGAACATTTAAGCGACACTGGTGACGAAGCCTTGAAGGGAGCTGGTGCCGGAGGTGCAATCGGAGGCACAGTAGGCGCAATCGCCGCGGCTGTCGTTGCCATAGGCTCTTCCCTAGTGATTCCAGGATTGGGAATTGCCGTGGCAGGACCGATTGTGGCCGCATTGGCCGGAGCCGGTGCTGGTGGTGCCACTGGAGCTGTGATAGGCGCCTTGACCAAAGCAGGACTGTCAGATTCTGCTTCTACAGTGTATAAGG
>JBARUM010000291.1:0-2773 GCA_049645725.1 Maribacter sp. | reverse complement strand
TGGTAAGGCATGTACTCCCCTTTACAATTATATGAAGCCATTAAAACATGAAGTATCTGATTCCTTTTACGGTAAATATGGACCAGAAAATGAATTGGTAAGAATAACAGGATCTCCCAAATTGGGTATGCTAAATACAGGCATGCAATTATACTGGCTTAAATATGAGAGGCCTGAGGTATTTAGAAAAATTAAATATTCACTACACCTTCCGCAATACCTAAGCTATATTTTTACCGGTGTCCCGGTCAGTGAACATACCAGTATTGGCAGCCATACTATGCTTTGGGATTATGAAAAAAAAGAGTATCACTCTTGGGTATACCAGGAAGAAATCCAGAAAAAATTGCCTCCCATCGTTTCATCTACAGAAACGATACTCGTAAATTACAAGGGTAAGGTCATTCAAATGGGCCCAGGTATCCATGACAGCTCTTCTGCATTATTACCCTATATCCGTAGCATAACCAAACCGTTTTTACTGGTCTCTACAGGTACCTGGAGTATCTCGATCAATCCCTTCAATACAGGAATGCTTTCATTGAATGATATTGAGAATGGTTCTCTCTTTAATATGCGAATCGATGGAAGTCCGGTAAAAGTGTCAACATTGTTTCTTGGAAATGAATATAAATTTCAAGTGAAGGCGCTGTCCAAACACTTTAATGTTAGTGATGATTACCACAAGATGATAAAATTTGATCGTGATGCCTTTTTTGAAATCAACACGGACTTTGTAAATATGTTTAAATGGTCAAGCATTACTTCCCAAGATATGCCAAAAGAGACCCTAATACCGTATGATAAATTTGAGCATGCATACCATCATTTAATGATAGAGCTAGTGCTATTACAGGTAGAAAGTATAAAAATAGCAGCAGGTGATGACGTGATCGAAAAATTATATATTGATGGCGGATTTAGTGATAACGACGTGTACATCAAACTAGTTTCACATTACCTTCGAAATATGGAGCTAAGAACAACGGACTCTTCCCTTGGTTCAGCGCTGGGTGCGGCAATCGCAATCTCAGACTCAAAGCTAAATTCTAAATTTCTTAAAAAAAACTATTCGCTTAAAAAGCACATTCCCTTTATTTTAAAATAAGCAAGAGCATGGCTAAAGAATTCAACCCCGATTACCCGTCTATGGACGATTTAAGAAATAAGGCCATGAAGCGTATCCCTAAATTCGCTTTTGAGTATTTGGACGGTGGCTGTAATGAGGACGTGAGTATTGTGCGCAATACGGCAGAAATACGAGAAGTACAATTGCAACCGAGATATCTAAGGAATAAAGGAATTAGTTCTACAAAAACTACGGTAATGGGCATGGAGTTCGATGCTCCGTTCGGGATAGCCCCGGTAGGGCTTCAAGGTTTAATGTGGCCAAATTCACCCGAAATTTTGGCGAAGTCAGCACATAAGAACAATATCCCTTTTATATTGAGTACGGTTACCACTATGGATATTGAGCGTGCCAGTGAGCTAACCGAAGGGAATGCCTGGTTTCAATTGTATAATCCTGCAGAAGATTCTTTACGGGACAATATTATAGATAGGGCAGCTGCGGCACACTGCCCAGTGCTCGTTCTTCTTTGTGATGTGCCAACGTTTGGGTACCGCCCAAGGGACATACGTAACGGATTGGCATTGCCTCCCAAAATGTCAATAACCAATATCCTACAAATTTTAGGGAAGCCTACATGGGCCTTCAATACTTTAAAATATGGCCAACCCACATTTGAGACCTTAAAGCCTTACACGCCAGAGGGACTCAATTTAAAACAGCTGGGACAATTCATGGATAAAACGTTCTCGGGTCGTTTAAAACAAGAACGTATAAAACCAATTCGCGATAAGTGGAAAGGGAAATTAGTGTTGAAAGGAGTAGCCTCTGAACAAGATGCACAAGATGCGATCCGTTTAGGCTTTGATGGTATTATCGTTTCCAATCATGGAGGCAGACAATTGGATGCTGCACAATCCACAATTAACACGCTTCCCGGAATAGCTGCTAAATATGGTGAGCAAATAGAAGTAATGATGGATAGTGGATTACGTTCCGGTCCAGATATTGCAAGGGCGATGGCCAGTGGAGCCAAGTTTACCTTTATGGGAAGATCTTTTCTATATGGTTGTGGGGCTTTGGGAAACCATGGAGGTGACCACACGATATCCATGTTAAAAACACAGTTTAAACAGGTGATGGACCAATTATGCTGTGAACGTGTGGAAGATCTTCCAAAACACCTAATAATCAACTAAAACAAAGAGCGATGGCCTTAAACAAGCACGAAGAAGAAATTGTACAGGAAGCAAGCGGAGGAGAATACGAAAGAGAACCTATTCCACACTCCAAATTAAAAAGTTGGAAAAGTTTTTTAGGAATGTATGCTGGAGAACATGCCGCCGGTACAGAATTTATGATAGGTCCTCTTTTCTTGACTGCTGGTGTCAGTGCTTTCGACTTAATAGTTGGGCTGTTGATAGGAAATCTTTTGGCCGTTTTCAGCTGGCGTTTTCTAACTGCAAATATTGCAGTTGAGAATCGTTTGACATTATACTATCAACTTGAAAAAATATGTGGTAAAAAATTGGTAATTGGTTATAACCTGGCCAATGGAATACTCTTTTGTTTTCTGGCAGGCTCCATGATCACGGTTTCCGCTACAGCGGTTGGGATTCCTTTCGATATGGAAATGCCTAAATTGACAGATACCATGCCCAACGGCATGACTTGGGTGATTATCGTGATTATTATTGGTGCGGT
>JBARUM010000290.1:0-4883 GCA_049645725.1 Maribacter sp. | reverse complement strand
GCATTATTTATAGAGAGTTCTTGAGCCTCTAAAGCCACGCTCCCAAAAACAAAAATTAGGACAAAAAGATAAAATAATTTTTGAAAACTACTTCTTTCTAAAGTATTTCGAGGGAAAATATAGTCTTTCATATTCATAGCGATAGTCTTAATGGCTAAAGACAATTTTTAAGCCGTACACCGTTCAGCAAAAGTTGGGGTTCAATATTACTAAAAAAAACACCTAAACCATTAATTAACAGATTAAAAAAGGCTTTTTCGGTTAAAATACAAAATACATTTATTTTTTTGTTATACAACAGAAGGAGAAGTCGTTTCAACGGTAGACTCTATTTTATTCACTAGTCCCTGTAATACTTTACCAGGACCAATTTCGGTAAACATGGTCGCGCCATCTTTAACCATATTTTGTACACTTTGTGTCCACTTTACAGAGGCCGTCAATTGAGAAATTAAGTTCTTTTTAATTTCTTGAGGGTCAGTAGTAGCAGTAGTGGTAACATTTTGATAAATAGGGCAACTTGGAGTGCTAAAAGTAGTATTCTCTATTGCTGCGGCCAATTCTTCTCGTGCAGGTTCCATTAACGGAGAGTGGAAAGCACCTCCCACCGGCAGCACCATGGCCCTACGGGCACCTGCTTCTTTTAACTTTTCACAGGCTATATTAATAGCTTCTACCTCACCGGATATAACCAATTGGCCAGGACAGTTATAATTTGCAGGCACTACAATACCATCTGTTTCAACACAAATTTTTTCAACAACCTCATCATCCAAGCGTAAAACCGCTGCCATTGTTCCAGACACTATCTCACAGGCCTTTTGCATAGCTAATGCCCTTTGAGATACTAATTTTAATCCGTCTTCAAAGGACAAGGTATTATTAGCGACCAAAGCGGAAAACTCGCCTAAAGAGTGACCTGCAACCATATTCGGTTTAAAATCAGTTCCCATAACTTTACTCAACACCACCGAATGAAGAAAAATAGCTGGCTGGGTTACCTTGGTCTCCCTTAACCCTTCCGCCGTACCATGAAACATTATATCCGTAATTGAAAATCCCAAAATTTCATTCGCTCCATCAAACATCTTTTTTGCTTCTGGAAATTTCTCGTAGAGGTCAAGTCCCATACCCACAAATTGTGCTCCTTGTCCAGGAAATATATATGCATTCATCCTAATTAATTTAAGAGACAAAAATAATGTTTAAAATACAAATGGAGGAATGTCCAAATACGTAAGACTTTATGGCTTATTGTTGAACAGAAATATATCAGTTCTCCTTGAACCAACCGGAATAGGTTATGTAAGCTTCGGCAATGCGGTTAATTTCACCCGAACTTAATTCCGGACTTATATCTTTTATTTTTTTTGCCGGCATTCCTGCAAATATGCTACCTGGCGGTACGTGGGTGCCCTTTGTCAAGACTGCTCCAGCTGCTATAATACTATTGCTCCCCACTACACAATCATCCATAATTATACTTCCCATACCTATGAGAACATTATCATGTACGGCACAGCCGTGCACGATAGCGTTATGTCCTATGGACACATTGTTGCCTATTGTTGTAGGTGATTTTTGGTAGGTACAATGAATAACCGCGCCATCCTGGACGTTGACCTTATTTCCCATTTTTATATAATGTACATCTCCACGCAAAACGGCGTTAAACCATATGCTGCATTGATTCCCCATAGAAACATCGCCAACTACAGTGGCATTTTCAGCTATGTAACAATCTTCTCCAATTTTAGGTGTTTTACCTCTTACGGTTTTTATCATTTTTAATAATTTTCAATTTTGATTATCTATGCCATAACTAGTCAAACAAACCAATGTCTTCAACCTTCCATAGACACCCCTAAAGTCCCCTCAAGGGGACAATCTCAGAGGTAAAGAATGTTCATACCGTATGAAATACCCTAGATTAATTATTCAATCGTAAAAAGAAAGAAAATCTTTCTTTTTGGAAGCGGATACCAATAGTTCCTTCCCATTGGAAATAATTACGCTTCCTCCTTTACCCTTTCTATATTTTACTACCTCGTTCACATTTACCAAATAGGATTTATGAATTCTTGCAAAAGGAAAATCCGAAAGCGCATCTTCAAAGTACTTTAAAGTCTTGCTGACCAATATCTTTTTATTCTCCAAGTAAATTTCTGTGTAATTGTCATCCGCTTTGCAGTATAGTATATCTTTAATATTCAAGACCTGAAAACCATCTAGTTGCGGAAGGGTAAGTTTACCTTCAATTCCCCTTGTGTTTGAATTCAAGACTTTTTCTTGCAATGCATTTTCCTTCTCCTTTACTTCCAGAACATAGGCAACGGCCTTAATAAGTTCATCAATGTTTATGGGCTTCATTAAATAATATGCGGCATGACTATTTAAAGCATCTTTTGCATAATGATTGTATGCGGTTACGAAAACAGTTTCAAAATTTCGGTCCGGCACCTTTTCGAGAAGATCAAAAGCATTTCCAAAAGGCATCTCAATATCTAAAAAAACGAGGTCCAAGTCATTATTTTCTATAATTTCCAAAGCATCTTTTATAGAAGCCGCCTGCCCTACTAATACAACCTGAGGACAGTACTTTTCTAAGTAATTTCTTAGAATTTCCCTACTGTTAGCTTCATCCTCGACCAGAATAGCTTTTAAATTCATTTGTCCTTTTTTAAAGTAAAAATGACCACGGTTCCTGAACCGTCATTTTTTAAATCCGTAATATTCACATCTACCTTGTCATTATACATGTCATTAAGAATGGCCACACGTTGTTTTATGTTACCCATGCCTTTTGATTTTTGCCTTTTTTGGTTCTGCGTTTTTAGGGTAGCAGATTTTGTTCTTCCGATACCATCATCAGAAATGCTGATCTGAACCTCATCCTTATCCTTTGCTTTAACCCTTATTTCCAAAAAGCCTTTTTCTTCCTTGTATCGCAATCCATGCCATATAGCATTTTCTATATAGGGCTGAAGAAGCATTGGAGGTATTTGGAAGGACTTTACATCAAAACCTTCATCTATATTAATCTCATAGTCAAACTTTTCCGGGAAACGGGAATGTTCCAGTTTTACGTACAGTGCTAACAATTCCAGTTCTTTTTCCAAGGGAATAAAATCCTCTTCGGAATTTTCCAGCACCGAACGCATTAATGTGGAGAATTCGCTTAAGTACCTATTGGCACTTCTTTCATCACTCTTAGCAATAAAGTTGTTTACTGAATTTAAAGCGTTAAAAATGAAATGTGGGTTCATTTGGGAGCGCAACGATTTTAGTGCCAAGAGGTTGTTAGCCAATTTTTGCTGTTGGTTACTTCGATAGAAGAAAAAAGCAGCTAATCCAGTGAGGACCAGTCCAAAAATCAGGGAATAAACGACCCAACGTTGTCTTTTATAACTTTCTTCCGCTAATTCCTGCTCGGTCAAAGCTAAATCATACTTGCTTTGGGAAAGTTCCCGTTCTTGTTCTAGACCGGTAATCCTACTTTGTGTGGAAGCTATTTCCTTATTAAAACGGGCAGCTCTTGAAATTTCCTGCTCCTTACGGATGTACAATGTATCCACTAAGGTCACATAGGATTGATAGGTTTCCAATGCCCTGTTAAAATCTCCCTTATACTCATATACCTCCGAAAGTTTTCTGGTAGCATCCTTCTTAACTAACAAGTCATCATCCGAGTCCGCTTCCACAATACTTCTTTCTAAATAAGGAATGGCCTCATTGTATTTATCCTGAGCAATATAAGCGTTGGCTATTTTGTAATTAATTCGTTGTGTAGTTATCGTATCACCCAAATCTGATTGGGCATCTTCACTTTTTGGAGCTTTTAACTTATTAAGCTCTTGAAGGCTATTCTTACGAATCGCTATTTCCTCTCTATATTGACTTCTTTGATTATAAAAATCCGCTACTTTTTCCTTTTCCTGCAAGGCTCTTTTAGGAGCAAGCCTATTGGCCAACTGAACAGAGTTGCCATAATACGCTTCTGCCTCCATTATTTGATTATCCTGAGCGTAGGCTCCTGCAATCTTTGAATTTAAGTCCGTCATTTTTGGGGTAATCTGATTCTTTGTAGCCACTTTTAGACCTTCGTCATAAAAATCCAACGCTACCTTAATCCTATTTTTACCTTTATTGGCATCACCCAAAGCTTCATACAAGACAACCCGTTGGAAAGGTACCATATTCTTCATGTCAACTATGGGCCGTAGCACTTCTATAGCCTTATCAAATTCCTTATTGGTGACAAAGGTATTTCCGAGTAATAAAGTCGTAGCTATGGTCTTATTGGCTTCCAAAGCATCCTCAAAATTATCTATGGCCAAATCGTACTGTTTATGAAATAGGTAGACTTCCCCTAAAACTGTGAGAGAACGTGCCAATTCCTTTTTATTTCCCCGGTCTCCTAACTGCTCTATCGATTTTGCTATGAAATCAATACTTTTTGCAATATTTTTTTTCCTATGATATTCGGCAGAATCCAAAAATGCCTGATGTAGCGAGGCGGCTTTATTCGAAATCGCCCTAGCTTCTCTATTCTGTTTCGAAGGATTATAATTGGCTACTTGAACTTGAATATCGTCATCACTATCTATAAAATACCTTATGGTTTCAATTCTGGCATCCTCTATAATTAGTTCTTCCCCCAACGTAACCTTGATTCTAAACTCACCTAGGGCATTAGTTAATGTATAGGCACCGCTATTGGTCGAAACAGATACACCGGAAATTGGAGCTAAGCTCTCCTTAGCCTGAACACTACCTTTAATCATAAAACTATTACCGTTTTGCTGATTTTGACCAAAACAAAGTACTCCCCCTAAAAGGAAAGATAGTAACAGCGTAAGTATATGCTTCTTCATGACATATTA
>JBARUM010000289.1:0-3584 GCA_049645725.1 Maribacter sp. | reverse complement strand
TTCTTAATAGGGTAATGGCTTTCTTTGCAATGTTCAAGGCAACTTCTTGACTTTTGGCGGTGCTTACAATAGAATCTGGAAAACTTTTCTCTTCAGCATCAAACAATCCTAACTCATATTTTGCTTTTAAGATTCGAGATACACTTTGGTCTACATATTTTAGTAATGATGGGTCGCTTTCTAAGGTGTCTATTAAAACTTCGTAATAATATGCGCTATTGTCTGGGCTTTTTCCTATAACCAAATCCATGTCCACACCTGCTTTTAATCCCATAACCGCTGCTTCCGTACGATTTTTAGCAATAAAATGCATAAGCTCTAATCGCGAGACATCATTGTTATCAGAAACATAAAAACCATCAAAACCCCATTCGTCTCTTACCAAACCGTTCAATAGATCACCATTCATATGTAATGGAATACCATTTAGGTCCTGGTGCCCCGGCATTAAACTACCTACTTTGGCTTCCTTTACGGCAGCCTCAAAAGGGGGTAAGAACACCTCGTACATTCTTCTTTCAGACATGTCTGAGAATCCTCCGTTTATTCCACGTCTATTTTCTGGGTAGCCCACAAAATGTTTTGCAGTAGCAAGAATATGGTTTTCATCTAAACGTTCTTCGCCAATTCCTTGTAGCCCTTCAATAAAAGCAACGCCCATTCTTGATACTAAATAAGGATCTTCTCCGTAAGATTCTTCAACCCTACCGTAACGGGCATCACCGGAAATGACATCTAGGTTAGGGGAGTAGCAATGAGTTATATTTACTGCTCGTGCTTCTTTTGCAATTGCTGTGGTCATTTCACGGATTATTTCTGGATCCCAAGTTGCGCCTAATGCGATAGCTTGCGGATATACGGTAGCGCCAGGTAACCAAAGACCGTGTAAGCATTCACTGTAGCGCATAAATGGAATTCCTAAACGTTCGTTCGCTGGTGCATCTTGTGTTAGCTCTGCAATTTTCTCCTCCACGGTCATCTTTGCCAATAGCGCCGAAACTTTATCGGAAACTTCAATATTACCGTTTGCCTCAGGCTTGTCTGTTTTGCAGCTTGTTATAAGGCTTAAAAATGCTACTGTAAAAATTAGTTTTCTCATGTTCCTGATACTTATGTTTTGTATGCTTTTACTCTTTGGTTACTTCGAAATTCCGAATGCCGGGTACAATTTGAATATGATGCTTTGATGTATCCGATGGCCATTTCAGCACAATTAATTTTTGATTGTGGTCGTCCCAAATAAAATTAGATAAACTGGTTTCTACTCCTGCTCTGTAAACTTCTAAGCCTATGTTTTTTAGCGGATTATGATATAACACCACATCATCATTAATTAGAATTGAAAATCCGTCAGGATAATGCCTATTGGCACCAATGAAAATTACAGAGGATCCTTTACTATTATCGGCCCTGATGTTTATATCCAATGTACGGGTGGCGTGATTGAACAGAAACGAATCAATGTCTCCTGCAATATATTGTGGATATGGACGAGAAATAATATCGGTGATGTACTTACGTTCCACGGTACCGGCATCTTTTTTATCACTAAAAATTGACCAAGTGGAGGGTCCTCCGCTCAGAAAATTCTGCATGATACGATTTCCTAAAAACCAAGCTTTTATGGAGCCAATGCCCATGCGGTCAAATACCTCCGCAGTACGGATGTACAGCTCTTGGTATTCTAATTGTCCTAGCTTCCCTGATATTATGGTATCCGTGGTCGCAAAGGTAGGAAAGCCCCATTCGCCCACTAAAATTGGCGCTTCTAACATATCTGATTCCTGAACAAAGCGATCCATGACAGGTTCAATGAAATCAATTTTATTTTGGTAGATGTGTGGGGCGAAGATGATATTTCTACGATTTATAGGAACGGTAATCTCAGCATATTGGTTGTTGTCGATGCCTTCCCCTTTGTTCATGAAAATGGATTGGCATAGTATCATTTTAGCTACATTTATTTTTTGACTTTCATCAATAATTCTTTGATACAGTGGAATAAGGTGTTTTTTAGTAAGGTCATTATACGAAATGTCCATGCTCAACTTACGAGGTTCGTTTAAAATATCATAACCAAGAACGGAATTGTCTGTGGCATAGCGTTTCCAAATAACATTCCAGGCATCGATGTAGGTTTCGAATTCATTCTTATTGTTCTGCCAAAAAGCTTCCCATGAAAAATCATCTATACCGTAAACAGTCATTTTAAAAACCGTTTTCATACCAGAATGACGCCCTAGTGCAACTAACGAATCTAATTTGGACAGGTATTTTTGATCTAATTGGCCTCCTGGGAAAGTACTTAGTTTTCCTAATTCTAATCGAATTACTTGTGCATTTGCACCCATACGAACCATACGTAGGTAATCGTCTGAATTAAAGAAGACTTCACCTTTGTGGTCGTTGGTGTTTACGACAAACCCTCTCGGAACCATATGTCTGCCAGATTCATCCCTTAGCCCATGTTTGATTTGGGCAAAGGACGCAACGGATATTAATAGCAATAGACCAAAAGATATTCCTAGTTTCATAGGCTTTGGATTTTAACCTTACTAAGTTATTATTCAGACGCAGAATATCTATCCCGTACCGTCCTGCTTTTAGGATATGTAGTATTAAAATTTTATTTCCCTTGTAAGCAATCCGGAATAGTCATAAAATTGAAGGGAAACCATGTCTTTGATGTTATGAAAATCTCTTAAAGATTGGAAGAGTTAACCCTCCCCACAATGAAATTCATCTTTTCTAATTTTATCGTTTTGAACCCAGTCAATGCGCACGCTTCATTTGGCAAAACTTGTATAGTATTCTCACTTTTTTCTGATTTGAATAGTTGTAACGGTTTGGAATTTTTTAGTGCGATGATTGCTGAGGTGTTTTGACCTAATTGTAGTTCACTTAAATACCTACAGACACCATCTGTAAAGAAACCGCTTCCGTTTGTTTTCTGATACTTAAAAATACCATTACCAAGACATACTAGCAGTCATCCAGTCAACAATTCTTGATAATCTGTGAAGCATCTTCGTTGTCGGAACTATTAACAGTAAGCAAAAATCAAGATTACCATCACCATTAAAGACTGGACTAATTATACCGTAAATCGGACCTAGTCGATATTGTGCTGGTAAATTTGTTTTTCTCTTGTCTCTATCTTTTCCAAATATTCTCCATTTCCTCAAGAGATTTGCCTTTTGTTTCTGGAACGAACTTCCAAACCAAGACCATGGCAAAAACGCCCATAAGGCCATAAATCCAATACGCGAAACCATGGTTGAATTTTTCAAGTAGAAAGCTGTTCTTGTCCATCATTGGAAAAGTCCAAGAGACAAGATAATTAGATACCCATTGAGCTGCAACGGCTAAAGCTAGAGCTCTACCTCTTATTTTATTTGGAAATATCTCTGAAAGTAAAACCCATGTTACCGGTCCCCAACTCATTGCGAAACTGGCTACATAGACCAACATGCATATTAGAGCAATTACCCCTGCGGTTTCAGAGAAAAATACGGTACCTAATGCAAACATGGAAATGGCCATGCCCAGTGCGCCAATAATCATTAAAGGTTTTCTACCGTATT
>JBARUM010000288.1:0-3399 GCA_049645725.1 Maribacter sp. | reverse complement strand
TGCCGTTGGCATTCATACTAAGAAACACTTATGAAAATAAAAAAAATATCAGTTAAAAACTTTAAGAGATTTTCAGATTTAATAGTGACTGATATTCCTGAAAGTGCCAGATTAATTATTTTGGTAGGTCCAAATGGAAGTGGTAAAACTTCGTTATTTGAATCTTTCAACCACTGGTACAGACTTAATGGTTTTGGAAGTCCTGGAACTCAAGATTATTTCGAAAAATTTGCAGGGCAAAGTAAAAACAACACTTGGTATAGTGGAAAAGTAAATATTGAATTTCACGAAGGTCAAACGCTAAATCAAAATGAAATTCAAGATAAGTTTTATTTTAGGTCTGCATATAGAAACGAACCAGATTTTACTATTAATCAGTTAAAAAAACAATCTGACCCAACAAAATATAATAAGTTAGAAACCTTAATGTTGAATGACCAAACTGTTTCTGAAAATTACCAAAGATTAATTTCTCAAACATTAAATGCAGTTTACGATAAATCAAATGATGCCAAAAGCGTTGAACAGTTAAGGCAAGAACTTATTGGTAAAATTCAAACATCACTTGGAAATATTTTTGATGATTTAAATCTAAGTTCGATAGGAGACCCACTATCAAATGGTAGTTTCTTTTTTGAAAAGGGTATTTCCAAAGATTTTCATTACAAAAATCTTTCGGCTGGAGAAAAATCGGTGTTCGATTTAGTTTTAGACATTCTAATCAAGTCAAGTTTTTATCCAGAAGCTATATTTTGCATTGATGAACCCGAAGCTCATATGCATACAAGGCTACAAGCCAAAGTATTAAATGAACTTTATAACTTAACGCCAAATAATTCTCAACTATGGATTTCTACACATTCAATTGGTATGCTAAAGCAAGCAGAAGAAATTGAAACAACCAATCCTAATACAGTAGTTTTCTTGGATTTCGACAATCGGTATTTTGATTTAACTGAGATTATGAAACCCGCCAAAATCAATAAAGCAATTTGGGATAGGTTTTTTGACCTTGCATTTGCTGATTTTGCAAAATTAATTGCGCCAAAACAAATCGTTTTTTGCGAAGGAACATCGCAAGGACGAAAATATAAAGATTTTGATGCTCAGATTTACAGTAAAATATTTGAGCAAGATTATCACGAGACTAAATTTGTATCTATTGGGTCGAGTACTGAATTGGAAAACATTGAAAATCAATCTGTAAAAATGTTGTCGAACATTTTAAAATCTTCCGAGATAATTAAATTTGTTGATAGAGATGATAAAAGCAATGCAGAAGTTCAAGAATTAATTCAAAAAGGAGTAAAAACATCAAGTAGACGACACATTGAATCATACGTATTTGATGACGAGATTATAGCTATTCTTTGTAATGTACATAACAAATTACATTTACTGGATGATTGTTTAAAAGCAAAACAAAATGCAATAGCAGATAGCGTAGCAAGAAATAATCCTGCTGATGATATAAAATCTGCGAGTGGAAAAATGTTTACTGAAATCAAAAAAATAATTGGTTTGACTCAATGTGGTAATAATAAATGCGCATTTGTGAGAGATACTCTTACGCCATTAATTGAAAAAGACACATTAGTTTACAAAGAGTTAGAAAAAGAAATATTCGGATAAAGTACGAAATGCCAACAACGTATATAGCTCATAGCTAAATAGTTGCTCAATCGAAGTTAAGGCATATTTGGAAAGTCGCCAAATTTTTCAATTTGACGATTTCCAATAGAAAAAATAAATAGTAAAATTTAAAAATCTGGCTTATGCTTAATCCGAAAATAATTTTCTAATTAACACGCAACGAGCCATATACAGAGACGTCAGTCTGTCTCAAAACTGCCTGCCTATGGTTTTGAATAAAATTACGCAATTTGTGTTGGTAAGGATTATGTACTGTATGAAAGTTTCTTATTGCTGAATATGTCCAGATAGGCCAAGATTCCGTTTTTGAACCCTATACGTTCCATAAAGAGGGTCTTTAGTGTACTGTTTGGACTACTGTTCCTTGCCTTTGCGTGCCGCCATCCCAATTTGACCAGCCTTTTCAGGTTGTATGCCAGTGCAATGAACCCGAAGTCGGCACTGGCCGCGTGTATTCCTTTTTTTGTAAGGATGTGATCAAATCCCCATTGACGCTTCATAGTGCCAAAGGGGTGTTCCACCAAAGCCTGTCTTTTCTTGTACGTTTCGGGTTCTTCGGAGACCCTTTTGGCGTTCTGCTCTATGAACCTTGTGTACTCGCTGCGCTGCAGGATCTTACCGTTTGCCTTGGATGTCGTGCAGAGATACCTGACGGGACAGTTTTTGCAGGCCTTCGTCTTGTACTGTTTAAAGTAGTAGTTCCTTCCCTTGTACCATGAACCGTTGGAGGCCATTGTGTTTCCCTGGGGACAGGTATAGGTATCGGTGTGTCCGTTGTATTGGAAATGCTCGGCATTGTAGGAGGCGTCCGGTGCCTGGCTCTTGCGTCCTATCGCGGGTATGGCGGTAAGGGTGTCTATGCCCAGGTGGTGTGCCGTGGCGAACTCGCTTCCGGTATGGTATCCCTTGTCATAAAGTGCGGTAAAGGTGTTTGTGCCCAAAATGGCCTTGGCCCTTCTGAGCATACCGCCCATGGCCTTTTTGTCGTTCTGGTTGGTGATTTTGTAATCTACCAGGAGTTTATGCTCGGCATCTACCGTCGTCTGTGCGGTATAGCATACCTCGGTGATGGTTCCCCGCACGATCTGGTGGCGGCTATCGGGGTCGCTCGTGGAGAGCTGCGGGTTTTCACTGGAGGTGTCCTGCTCCAGTTTCCGTCCTATCCTTTCATATTCTGCGCGCCGTAGTTTGTGAGCGCGTACCCGGCTTTCCAGTTCTTCCTTTGCGTCCCCGTCCGCCTTGGCGAGTTCGTTGCCGTGCTCCTCCAGTTTTTTGTCGATGTACTCGATGTGGCGTTGCACTTTCTTTTTGTTGTAGTTGTTCTTCTTACTGTTCTGTGCCCTTAGCTTTGTGGAGTCCCCCGCGATAAGCACCGCGCCGATAAGCCCGTGGTTTCTGGCAATGGACACCGTAGCTCGGAAGGTCCGCTTTATGGCCTTGGGATTGTCCTTCCTGAAACGGGCGATCGTGTTGTGGTCGGGTTTCAGGTTGCCCAAGAGCCACATCAGTTCGATGTTGCGTCCGCACTCAAGTTCCAACTGCCTGGAGGAGCGTATACGGTTCATATACCCATAGATGTACAGCTTCAACAGATCGGCGGGGTCGTAAGGAGGCCTTCCCTGGGACGCCATGGCCTTGAACCCCAATGAGGTAATATCCAAACTGTCCACGAACTTGTCTATAATCCTTACGGAATTCTCATCGGAGATCATATCCTCCAGACAAGTGGTGTAGAGGGTAAGTTGG
>JBARUM010000287.1:0-7777 GCA_049645725.1 Maribacter sp. | reverse complement strand
ATTTAGGCTAGCGGTATTAAACCAATTATATGGGAACATTTATAATTTCATTAGATCAAGGGACTACAAGCTCCAGAGCACTTCTTGTAGATCAAGAGGGTAAAATCCAAGGAATGGTGCAGGAAGAATTTAAACAGATTTTTCCAAAATCAGGTTGGGTAGAGCATGATGCTATGGAGATTTTAGAGACACAACTTGGTGTATTGAAACGATTGATTTCCAACAATAACGTTGCCCCATCCGACGTAAAAGCTATTGGTATAACCAACCAACGGGAGACCACTGTGGTCTGGGACAAAAATACGGGAGTCCCAGTGTATAATGCCATAGTTTGGCAGGATAAGCGTACGGCGGACATCTGTGAAAATCTTAAAAAGGACGGGTTAACGGAACATGTTAGAAAAACTACCGGATTAGTTATTGATTCTTATTTTGCGGGAACCAAGGTTAAGTGGATTTTGGATAATGTAAAAGGGGCAAAAGCGAAAGCTGAAAATGGCGATTTGCTGATGGGAACCATAGATTCCTGGCTGGTGTGGAATATGACCAATAAAAAGAACCACGTTACGGACTATACTAATGCTTCTAGAACATTGATCTACGATATCGTAAATCTAAAATGGGATGAGAAAATGCTGAAAGCTTTGGGTATTCCAAACAGTATGCTTCCCGAGGTAAAACCTTCTGCCTATCATTTTGGCGATTTCGAAATTGAAGGTGTTCAAATTCCGATTGCCGGTATTGCCGGGGACCAACAGGCGGCACTTTTTGGGCAGGGATGTTTTAAGGCTGGCACGGCTAAAAATACGTATGGCACAGGTTGTTTTATGTTAATGAACACTGGTGAAAAGCCACAGTTTTCTAAAAATGGATTACTAACTACGATTGCCTACGGTCTGGATGGCAAGGTTAATTATGCTTTAGAAGGCAGTATTTTTATTGCAGGAGCTGCTATACAATGGCTTAGGGATGGTTTGGAACTTATAAAGGACGCTAGGGAAACCCAAGAGTTGGCGGATTCCGTTGAAGGGGAAAGCTCTGTTTATGTAGTGCCCGCTTTCGCAGGATTGGGAGCACCTTATTGGGATATGTATGCGCGGGGGGCAATTTTTGGATTAACTAGGGATACGGGAAAAGCGCACTTGGCGAAAGCAACATTAGAATCGTTGGCATATCAGACCAAGGATATACTAAAAGCTATGGAAGATGATTCGGGGATAGAGTTAAAAAATTTGAGAGTAGACGGTGGTGCCTGCGCCAATAACCATTTAATGCAGTTCCAAGCTGATATTCTGGACACAGAGGTACATAGGCCAGAGGTTATAGAATCTACTGCTATGGGTGCGGCATTCTTAGCAGGAATACAGGTTGGCTTATGGAAACAGGAAGATATAGACCAAAACCGACCCATGAACCGTATTTTTAGACCAACATTTGATCGTGTAAAACGTAAAAGACTTTATAAAAATTGGCAGAAAGCTGTGGAGCGTACAAAAGGATGGGAAGAGAAGTAAAATGCTTTTTAGAAGACACTCTAAAAAAACGATGGGCCAAATTCTAAAGCTCTTTACTTAAATCAAAAAATCGCTGGATTTTACCCACAAGGACGAATAACAAAAAATGCTATGAAAAATATAAAATTCTCTAATCTAGATAGGGGAAAAACGATATCAAAATTATCCAAAGAAGACTATGATCTTGTTGTAATAGGAGGTGGGATAACAGGAGGTGGAATAGCTCTTGATGCAGCTTCTAGAGGATTAAAAGTCGCCTTGGTTGAAAAGAACGATTTTGCATCGGGCACCAGTAGTAAATCCACCAAATTAATACATGGCGGTCTGCGCTACTTGAAGCAATTTGATTTTTGGCTGGTAAAAGAAGTAGGTTCCGAGCGTGCCATTGTACACAAACTTGCCCCACATTTGGTGCTGCCTGAAAAAATGTTATTACCCTTGATAGAAAACGGTTCTTACGGGAAGTGGCTTACTTCTATAGGGCTTAAGGTATATGATATTCTTGCCCAGGTTACGGGTGATGATAAGCGAAAAATGCTGGAGAAGAAAGAGGCATTGAAATTGGAACCGCTATTGCCCAAAAAGATTTTAAAAGGTGCCGGCTATTATGCAGAGTACAGGACAGATGATGCTAGACTAACGATTGAAAACATTAAAACAAGCCTTCAATTTGGGGCAACTGCCCTAAATTATGCAACGGTAAAGGATTTTATTTATAAGGAAGATAAGATTGCCGGGGTGGTCGTAAACGATGAGGTTTCTGGTAAGGAATTTAATATAAATACAAAGTATGTTATAAGTGCCGCCGGACCTTGGGTAGATGAGCTTAGAAGCATAAACAATTCCAAAAAAGGAAAACGGTTACATTTAACAAAAGGAGTACATTTAGTATTTCCATATGCAAAGCTTCCCGTAAAGCAATCTGTTTATTTTGATATTCCAGATGGGCGAATGATGTTTGCCATTCCTCGTGGAAAGGTTACCTATGTTGGTACTACGGATACAAATTTCAATCTAGACAAAGACAAGGTACAAACAGATTTGGCAGATGCTATTTATTTGCTATCCGCGGTAAATAATATGTTTCCAAAGATTAATTTGGAGATGGAGGATATCGTGTCATCTTGGGCAGGACTTCGTCCGCTAATTCACGAGGAAGGTAAATCCGCTTCAGAGCTATCGCGAAAGGACGAAATTTTCACTTCGGACACGGGCTTAATTAGTATAGCTGGAGGAAAACTCACGGGGTATCGTAAAATGGCAGAACGCGTTGTAGACCGTATAGCCAAAAAACTAGAAGAGGAATACAAAGGCAAGAGTAAAGATTGTACTACCGAAAAACTACCTCTTTGTGGCAACGATTTCAAGAAATTCAAACATGTAACAAAATACATTGCGGAAATTCAAGAGCGTATTAAGGGAGATGGCTTTATTGCGCATGATGCTTGGTTTTTGGTAACCAATTACGGTAAGCAGACCGAGACTATTTTGGAATATTACAATAATCGGAAGGAAAAGGATTCTGCTACTAGGCTTATATTGGCAGAGCTGGAGTTTGGAATCGCCTATGAAATGGTTCAGAATCCCATGGATTTCTTTATTAGAAGAACTGGAAGATTGTATTTTGATATAGATAGTATCCGGGATTACATGGAACCTGTTCTAAAAGAATTCAAATCAATTTATAAGGTAGATGATGCTCAAATATTAGAGTGGAAGGAAACCTTACAGAATGAATTAAAGGAACACTCTGATTTTTCTTTGGAAAGGCGTTAGTTCCATTCAATTGGCTTCCTTTTATTACTACATTCTGAGTTAACTTTTTGTAGAGGATTGTTTAAAAATTCCTCGGCAATTTGAAAAAAGCAAGGGTTAAAAATCTCATGACTATCATCTTGAAACACTATTTCATAACCATTTTTCAAGCTACTTAATGCTTCTTTAGCATTACTAGGTGGCGTAACGGGATCTAAGCTTCCAGAAACCATTAATGTAGGAATCTCTGAAATTACAGATTGGTTTTCAATAGAGGGGGCCCTAAAGGAGTGCCAGTCTTCTAAAAGCTTGATACCCGAACTACCATAAGAAGGTAAATCAAAACCCAACTCCGATTGATTTAAAGTTTCATCTACTCTTGCAAAATCGTTAAAAGGAAGCTCCTCATAGGCCATTACCGAATAGTTCATTGGCCAATTCACAAAACCATAGATAAATTCCACCCGCTCTAAGGCAGTAAGAATCATTTCAGTTTCTTCTTTTTCCAATGACTCTATAAGTAACGGAATATTACTAACGGAATACCAACTGTAAAGTGATTGATGAAGTAAAAACAAGGCGTCTTGTAGGTTGATTACTAATGGTTTGCCTTTGTAATTAAGGCGTAATGGTGTCCCTCGTATTTTATTCAATGTTTTTACTAAACGTTCTTTTAAATTAGGGTATCGTTTATTACAGTCCTCATTTTGCTCGCAACGCTCAAGAACAGAAAATAAGGAATTTTCAAAATTTGGAATAAAAGTTTCAAATAAATTATTTTCAGGGGCTAGAATCCCAACTAGCAAGGCACTTCTAACACTTTTTGGAAAATCGCGCATTATGGTTAACCCTAAGCGAGAACCATAGGAGACTCCGTAAAGATTCCAGTTTTTGTAGCCCAAAGCCTTTCTCAAATCCTCAAAATCAGCAGCATTTTCTTGACTAGTGTACCCAGCTAAATCAACACCTTTTTGTTTGATTGCTTCTTTGTATTTGGATAATAGTAAGTCCTGTGCCTTAATTTCACCGTCTGGAGTTAAGTCCTCCCTTAAAATGGCAAACATAGCGTTGCCGACTTGAATACAATTTGCTTCAGATGTTCCTGTTCCACGTTGATCCATTAACACAATATCTCTATCATCTCTCAAAAAATGATTTTCCCAAAAAGATTCCATTACTAAAGTTGCGGCTCCAGGCCCGCCTTGTAGGTATAGAATAGGATTTTTTTTGGAATCGGTATTTTTGGCCTTTAAAACTTTATAAACTAAATGCAGTGTGCGAGAATTTGGGTTTTGTCGGTTTTCAGGGACTTCTAAAATTCCATCTACGGTTTCATCCGAAGGAGTACCGTTACATCCGAATAATAAACCCACCAAAATAAAAATAACCCATATGCGCATATTAAATTGGATTGATCTATTCTAAGATAACGAAACTTTTTTCAATCCAACTTGTCCGTTAGCTTTTTGAATAGCTGTTTTGCATTTCCATTTTTATAAAGGATTTCATAAACGGTATCGATAATTGGCGTCTTGGATTTCTTTTTGTGCTTTAAATTGATTTCATAGGCACTTTTGGTGGCATAATAACCTTCGGCTACCATGCTCATTTCCATCTGCGCACTCTTAACGGTATATCCTTTCCCGATCATATTACCGAACATACGATTGCGACTAAATGTGGAATATCCCGTTACTAAAAGATCTCCTAAATAGGCGGAGTTGTTAATGTTACGCTTCATTTTATGCACCCGTTTAATAAAGCGTTTCATTTCGCGTATGGCATTGCTCATTAAAACACTCTGAAAATTATCGCCATAACCTAGACCATGGGCAATACCCGCAGCTATGGCATAAATATTCTTGAGCATGGCAGCATACTCCGTACCTATGATATCATCGGAAATTTTTGTTTTAATATAATCGCTATTAAGTGCATCCGCCATCAATTTTGCTTTAGACTCATCTGCGCATGCTAAGGTCAGATAGGAAAGACGCTCCAAGGCAACTTCCTCGGCATGACAAGGCCCGGTTAGCACACCAATATTCTCAAAAGGAATCTTATATTGTTCGTGAAAATGCTCACCTACTATTAAACCTGTTTCAGGAACAATACCTTTTATGGCCGAGAAGACGATTTTCTCTTTTAATGAAACCGAAAGTTTTTGTAGTTCAGTGCTTAAAAAAGCTGAAGGAATGGCAAAAATTAAAACATCAGCTTTAGAGATTGTATAGTTAATATCACTTGAAAGATCCAACAGATTTAGGGGAAACTCTACGGAGCTTAAATAATTGGGGTTATGCCGGTGTGTTTTAATGTATTCTACGGCGTCAGTATTACGCATGTACCACCCTGTTCTATGTTGATTCCCCGTCAACATTTTAACTATTGCGGTTGCCCAGCTACCACCTCCTAAAACTGCAAATTTCAACTCGTTCATAATCAAATAAAAATATCAGTCCAAAATTACCAAATAAATAACTTCATGTTAAGTTCTAACAATCAGTAGGATACTTTTTTTGGCATGGTGCTTGTTTTATAACTGTTGAATTAAAAACCAAAAAAGATGAAAGCACTAAAACTACAACTGGGATACCTACTAATGGCTACCCTGCTAGTTTCTTGCTATGCGGATGTAATCATAGAGGATGAGTTTATTGAAGAATCTGCTTTTAATACAGATCGTGTATTGCAAGCCTTTGACCTCTGGTATGTTGATATTAACGAAACTCGTGGAAGTGGCGAAGTCCCATTTTTGCAAAGAGCGTTTACGGTAACTTTTGATGGGGGAACACTATACGCCAATAACAATATTGTTGGTATTGGAAAAACCGGAAATGGCTTGGGAATAGACGTAGGTTTTTATGATACGCTTAGAGGTATAGTAGAAATTGATCATGATGTTGACGGAAAATGGTTATTGGAGGTCTATGCACTTAATGGGAATACCCTGGAGTTATATGATGCTAGTTCGGACACTTCGTATGTCTTAAAAGGTTACCAAAGAAATAACTTTGATTATGACCAAGTATTCTATGACAACATCAATTACTTTATACAGGAGTATGATGCTTGGGAAAAATCATTTATAAGTGAAACAGGTGCATTAAATGACTTTGATGAGGAGAACTTTTTACAGTTTTTACCTTCCTTCTTCCGTTCTTCTGTGGATGCCACGGGCACCTCTTTAGGAAATTTACAATGGGATTTTGAGGGGGATTATCAAGTATATGATATTACTAATGACGCTACGCTTAAAGCCTTAACTCTGGATTATGATTTTATGGGCGATGATTATTTTGAGCTTTATGTCATAAATAATAGCACTATAGGGCTGTACCACCCAGATAGTGAAACTGTTTATGAGTTTAGAGGAAGGGGTTACCAGCAATATTTAAAATCGGGTAAAGGCTTAGTTGACAAGAAAAGAATAAAATCGTCCAACCCTATTATGAAAGTAGAAAGGCGAAGAAAGAAATAGAAAACTTTTAGTTGGTTGGTTAAAAAACCGCTTTGGATTAAATTCTAAAGTGGTTTTTTAATGTATCATTTCTTTACACCCTCCATAATTATGGAATCAATGGCTATATTTTGATTTGTGTGCAGTACGGAGATATCCCCGGTAGTTTCAAATACTACGGCCTTTACTTGCGTAAGTTTTAGTACGTTCGCCTCTCTTAGTTTACCCATTAAATCGGACTTGCTAACCAATGCTCTTCGCATATTATCCTCAAGCATATGTTCGCCGTCCATCAATAGTATTGGTGTATTCGTTGCAACCTTCTCTAGAGATTTGGAGTTGCTTAAAAGTTTTGCGAATAATAGCTGTAAAAGTGCCAGTATTGCAACAGAAACAATAGCTGGTATAAAATTACCTTCCGGTTTATTTACTGCATCTGCAAGTATCGAACCCATGGCAATGGTTATGGCAAAATCTAGACTAGTCATTTTTGCAAAGGTTCTCTTACCCGCTACTCGAGTAACGATAAGTAAGTAAAGGTATATGAGGACTCCGGCCAGTATCATTTGAAGTACTGTTGTAAGTCTAATCAATTCAAAAATTTTCATGTTTTGCCTTTATTAGGAGTTAGGTTCATAGAATGGTTATTGCTTAAACTAGTATATATAATCGTAGTAATTAGCTCATTTAAATAAATTAGTAGTGTAACCGGTAAAATTTGAAAAAGCCGTGGAAGAATCTTTTAGAATACCTTTTTAAATTCAGACGGATTCTGTCCCGTAATTTTTTTGAAGCTTCTATTGAAATAGGATAGACTTTGAAAACCACACTCGTAACAAGTTTCACTTACGTTCTTTCCAGACAGAAGAAGACGTTTTGCTTGACTGATGCGATATTGATTCAAGAAGGAAATAAAAGTGCTTCCTGTATTTTTCCTAAAATACCTACAGAATGCTTCTTTGGTCAAATTACAAGCTGCCGCTACTTCGTCTAAAGGAATTTTTGATTGATAGCGCTCGTCTATAATTGCATATATCCTACGTATGCG
>JBARUM010000286.1:0-7736 GCA_049645725.1 Maribacter sp. | reverse complement strand
CTACAGGTGAAATTAATTACCATAATGTCTTTAAGTTTATACATGATAAAGGGTTTGATGGTATTTTGGGTATGGAACATGGTAATTCCAAACCAAATAAAGAAGGAGAACAAGCCGTTATTGAAGCCTATAAGGAAGTAGATAATTTTCTTTAAATCATCCGTTTAACCTAAACAAAAAACCACAGTAAAAACTGTGGTTTTTTGTTTAGCCAATATTTGAAATCAAGTAGAACCCTTCAAAAGCTCCTATAGGGTTTTGTCAAATTATTACCAAAAGCAATAATAATCATAAGATTAACAGCAGTTCATCGAATAAAAGAAACATTTCGATGAACTACATTCTGCAGTTGTAAGATTTTACCTCCCTTTTCGTTTATTTGCATATGTTCCCATATGTATACCTACTTATAGTCTATGTAATTTTATTTTGCTTGTCCAAAATAATCTTCCATTTTTATCAGAAAAGGAAAGCAAAGTCTAAGGAGGCGAAAAATATACTTACTTATTCTTCATCATTTCGCATAAAAAAGAGATTCACATTTGAGTTTAACACTTTTTTTAATGATTTGATAAAATTTCCGTGATCTTTTTACGTTATCAGTACGTATATATTTAAATCCCCTAAGCATTCCACCATGGACAACTACATAATAATATTAATGATATACGCTGCAGCCCTTTTATTTACTGGCGTTTTAAGGCCTTATATTAAAAATAAAGAATAAAAAAAACCGCATAATACGGTTTTTTTTATTCTTTTATCAAATTAACTTGCTATGCCCTTCTTCTTTTAAGAACCACACATTAAACAATCATCATCAGCTTGACCCTCTTTGGCTCGTGCTATCATTTCTTTCATCTCAGCAGCTGTCATTGGCTGTATATCCGTTTCTGCATGAGCAGTAACTTGAGTGGCCGATACTTTCATAGAAGTTGTAGTGCTGGGTGATGCTGCCATTACCTCTGCTTCTGCTGCTATACCAACTGGAACTTCTTTTTTCTTGGTGTTATCCAAGGTGAATTTAATAGCATCAACCGCAGCTTTAGTTCTTAGATAATACATACCCGTCTTTAAACCGCTCTTCCAGGCATAAAAATGCATAGAAGTCAATTTAGAATAATTTGCGTTTTCCATAAACAAGTTCAAGGACTGACTTTGATCAATGAAATATCCACGTTGTCTTGACATGTCTATAATGTCCTTCATGCTTAATTCCCAAACTGTTCTATACAACTCTCTTATATCTTGTGGAATTGTTTCAATATGTTGAATAGATCCGTTAGCCCTCATTAATTCCTGTTTCATGTTTTCATTCCAAAGTCCCAATTCCACCAAATCTTCCAATAAATGCTTATTAACTACAATAAACTCTCCGGATAGTACTCTTCTAGTATAGATATTGGAGGTATAAGGTTCAAAGCATTCGTTATTACCCAATATTTGAGAAGTAGAAGCTGTTGGCATTGGTGCAACTAATAAAGAGTTACGAACGCCATTTTTCTTGACTTCCTTTCTCAATTTTGCCCAATCCCATCTACCAGAAAGCTCTTCATCTTTAATCCCCCACAGATTGTGCTGGAAATCCCCTTGGTCCATCGGAGAACCTTTATAAGAAGAATATGCTCCTTCTTCTTTAGCCAATTCCATATAAGCGGTAACTGCGGCAAAATAAAGTGTCTCAAAAATCTCTTGGTTCAATTTTTTGGCCTCATCCCCTGTAAAGGGTAAACGCAACATGATAAAAGCGTCTGCCAATCCTTGTACGCCAAGACCAATTGGTCTGTGACGCATATTAGAATTTTCAGCTTCTTTAACCGGATAGTAATTTCTATCAATCACCTTGTTCAAGTTCTTGGTAACACGTTTAGTTACTTTAAATAATTCTTTATGATCAAAAGCTCCGTTCTTAACAAACATTGGCAATGCAATAGAAGCCAAATTACATACAGCAACCTCATCGGGAGAAGTATACTCCATAATCTCCGTACATAAGTTAGAAGAACGTATGGTGCCCAAATTTTTCTGGTTACTCTTACGGTTAGCTGCATCTTTATACAACATGTAAGGTGTTCCCGTTTCTATTTGAGATTCTAATATTTTCTCCCAAAGCTCACGCGCTTTTACAGTCTTACGACCTTTACCGGCAGTTTCATATCCTAAATATAGTTTTTCAAACTCCTCACTATGACATTCAAAAAGACCTGGACACTCATTAGGGCACATTAATGTCCATTCCTCATTACCTTCCACTCTTTTCATGAATAAATCCGAAATCCACATAGCATAGAACAAATCACGTGCACGCATTTCTTCTTTACCATGGTTCTTCTTTAAATCTAGAAACTCATAGATGTCTGCATGCCATGGCTCCATATAAATCGCAAAACTACCTTTACGTTTTCCACCGCCTTGATCCACATATCTTGCAGTATCATTAAAGACCTGAAGCATTGGGACAATACCGTTTGAGGTACCATTAGTTCCCGCAATGTATGAACCAGTTGCCCTAACATTGTGAATAGACAATCCAATACCTCCGGCCGATTGAGAAATTTTTGCAGTTTGTTTAAGCGTATCATAAATACCATCAATACTATCATCTTTCATTGCTAGTAAGAAGCAAGAAGACATTTGAGGTTTTGGCGTGCCCGAGTTGAACAATGTTGGTGTAGCGTGCGTAAAATACTTTTTGGACATCAATTCATAAGTTTCTACGGCAGCATCCAAGTCATTTAAATGGATTCCTATGGATACTCGCATTAACATATGTTGAGGGCGTTCCGCTATTTGTCCATTTAACTTTAGAAGATAAGAGCGTTCTAAAGTTTTAAAACCGAAATAATCGTAGCCAAAATCGCGGTTATAAATGATTGTTGAATCCAGTTTTTCTGAATTCTTGGAAATTACCTCATATACTTCGTCCGACAAAAGAGGAGCCTTTTTACCGGTCCTAGGGTTCACATATTCATAGAGATCCCTCATTGTTTCGGAGAAGGATTTTTTTGTATTCTTATGTAGGTTTGAAACTGAAATACGTGCGGCCAATTTCGCATAATCAGGATGAGTGGTGGTCATAGTAGCCGCAATCTCCGCCGCTAGATTATCAAGCTCCGAGGTAGTAACGCCATCATAAAGCCCTTCAATAACCCGCATTGCGACTTTTAACGGATCTACAAGGTCATTTAGACCATAACATAATTTTCTTACTCTTGCGGTAATCTTATCAAACATGATAAGTTCTTTTCTCCCGTCTCTTTTTACTACATACATGTGGCTACTTTTGTTTTAAGTGTGATACGTTGATTCGGCTAAATCCTTGCTAAAAGGTTTAGTGCTATTTATGTGTTTCGTAAAAACCCTTGATTATTTCAGTTCGGGATTTTACTAAATCTGTTATTTAGAAATCTGCATCAAAGCTAATTTTCTGATCTTCTTCGCTATTCATTACACCTGCTTTCTGATATTCAGCAACTCTTTTCTCAAAGAAGTTTGTCTTTCCCTGTAGGGAAATCATATCCATAAAGTCAAACGGATTCGTTGCGTTGTAGACCTTATCACATTCCAATTCGACTAAAAGTCTATCTGTTACGAACTCTAAGTATTGTGTCATCAATTTAGAGTTCATACCGATCAAACTTGCAGGAAGTGATTCTGTAATAAATTCTCTTTCAATATTTAAAGCATCGGTCAAAATGGCGGTAATACGATCTTTAGGAACTTTATTGATCAAGTGCTTATTATGCAAGTGCACGGCATAGTCACAATGCATCCCCTCGTCTCTTGAGATCAATTCATTTGAAAAAGTAAGACCTGGCATTAAGCCTCTTTTCTTTAACCAGAAGATAGAGCAGAAAGCACCGGAGAAGAAAATACCCTCTACCGCCGCAAAAGCTATTAAACGCTCGGCAAAACTTGGAGATTCTATCCAAGCTAAAGCCCAGTCGGCTTTTTTCTTGATAGCGGGGAAGTTCTCAATCGCTTTAAAAAGCATATTCTTCTCTTTTTCATCCTTCACATAGGTGTCAATCAATAAAGAATATGTTTCTGAATGAATGTTCTCCATCATAATCTGGAATCCGTAAAAGAATTTAGCTTCTGCATATTGAACTTCACTTACGAAGTTCTCTGCTAAGTTTTCGTTTACGATTCCATCCGATGCCGCAAAAAATGCCAGTATGTGCTTTATGAAATAACGCTCATCGTCATTTAGCTTATTATTCCAATCTGTAAGGTCTTCATGTAGGTCTATTTCTTCGGCCGTCCAAAAACAAGCTTCACATTTCTTGTACCATTCCCATAAATCATCATGTTTAATAGGGAAAATTACAAAGCGGTCGTCATTTTGTTCCAATATAGGCTCTAGGGCTCCGGACATAGTTATTATTTTTTAAAAAAGTTAGTGTGAAGAGAGCAAACATTACCCTCTTGTAGGGACTAACAAAGATTCAAAATTGTAAGGGATTTCTAAAGGACGTTTTGTCTTTTCCATCACAAAGTTTTTAACACAAAATGTTGAAATCTAGGTTCGCAGGTGATGTTTATTGCCCTTATAGTATTGCAGAACTTTCAGATATTTTTTTGTTAAGATCAAACAAAAAAAATAAACCAAAAAGTATATACTAAATACCTTTTGGTTTATTTAAAAGGTAAGTATCTATTGCTTATTCTGTATTTACATCAAAAGTACGGCTCTCCAATGTTTCATAAAATGCCCACCAAGTTCTAATTAAGGTAGTTCCCCCGAAACCTTTCATTAGACCTGCGACCAAAAAGGTCACTGCTTTGGCGCTAAAACACTGAACGGAAAAATGCTTTTACAACATCTTCCTTAAGCCGTACGTCTTTATTGATGTTATCCTTTAATAAGTTATTAATTTGTCTTAAAATTTCCTGATATCTCTACGGTCCTACCGTCACCATTAGAAAGCAGCATATTCAAATTCCCGCTTACGCCACTCTTTCCAATACGTGAGATATAAATATTACCCCCCGTGGAGAAAAATGGCCTTTCCCCCAACAAATTTATATTTACAACTCCAAAAACACCATCAAAATGATTTATAAACCCGTCTATTGGATTTACTTTATAGTTTCCAATTGAAATGCCATGGGTTTTATCTTCTTTAGAAATAGTAAATTCCACTACATTTAAAATTTGGTCAGAAACACCATCGAACTTCAACTTTAAGGTATTAAAATATTTACCGTCATTAACATTCTCAGTAGTTGACTTAAAAGACATTTTACCGTTAAGTTGTTGTTTGGAATTTCCGGAAACCATCCACAAATAGTCCACATTTATGAATTCAGCACTGGCTCCCCTGTCACTGCCAATGCTAGAAATTAAAAACAATGGCAAAAGACCTAAAAAAACAATTTTTGAAAACTTTATTAAAAACTGGGACATGTTTTAAATTATAGTTAGTGGTTATCCAAATCCGTTAATAGATCATGAACATTCGTTTTTGCTCCCACAACAGTATTGTTATCCTTTGCTTTACTTTCCGATAGTCCGGCAATCATTGCGATAACTAATGTTAATATCAATAATCCGAACATTAACAAACATTTTTTCATTACTTCTAATTTTATAATTGCTCTTGTACAACTTTAGATGATAATTCAAATACATATCTAAATTAAGTGAAGAATCATCCCCTCTAAGTCATTATGTATAATCTGTTCAATTTACTGTATAATCGGATGAACACTCTTTAAAGCCATTGAATTGGTCCAATTTATTGTAATACTTTTCCTTCAATTTTAAATATTTAAGTCATGTTCCATACCCTTGTTGGTTTTTTTACCGACTATACGCAATTAACATCCATTGATACAAAATTCTGGGCTAGAGTATTCAACAATCTAAGTTTTTGCTTAACTTTCTTTCTTATTCCAGACCTTATGTTAGAAGCAGTAATTGTTGATGATGAGATAAAGGCGCTACAAAGTCTGTCCTGGGAGCTTACCAATTTCAGCGAAGAAATACATGTGTCAGCCTCGTTTACCAACCCTTTTGAAGCCTTAGACTATTTAGAGCGGAATACACCTGATTGTCTTTTCTTGGACATTGAGATGCCCACAATGGACGGCTTTCAGTTTATTCAAAAGCTTAAGAACAATAACTTTCCAGTGGTCATAACTACTGCATATAATCAATATGCAATCAAGGCCTTAAAAAATGAAGCCATAGACTATCTTCTAAAACCAATAGATACCGATGATTTAAAGGAAACAATCGTAAAAATAAAAAAATTCAATTCCAGGAACTTTACTGCCGAAAGACTTGAGCAAATTCTTTTGAACTTTAACTCCAAATCATTAAACAAAAGAATAACTCTAAATACTGATGGCAAGTTGTTATTCCTAGAAAGTGATGAAATCCTATATGCCGAGTCAGATGGTAATTACAGTACTATATTTCTTGCCGATGGTCAAAAAATCGTATTAACTAAAAAACTTAAAGAGGTAAATGCCCTTCTTCCAAAAGACTCCTTTTTTAGAATACATAATTCCTTTATTATTAACTTAAATAAAATAAAAGAGTTTCTAAAAACAGATGGGTACGTGGTTCTTAAATCCAATCATAAAATTCCAGTCTCAAGGCAGAAAAAATCAGATTTTCTGGATTTGCTTTAATCAATTTATGCAATTCTTTGACAACCATAGTTTACTAAATATCTATCTGCTCCGTGCTGTTCTGAAAAAAGACCTTTGCCTAACTTTCTTATTCTTTTTTTCCTTAAGCTGTTTCTCACAGGATATCCCCGAGACATTTCTTAGAACAGCTGATAGTCTAATAAAAAGCCGACCGTCTACTTATAGAGAGATTGACAAAGTGCTAAGACCCAATAGAAAAGATACACTTTTAATGCGCGAATTTGTAAAACGTGCGGAGAAAGAAAAATACTGGGCAGGCCAAGCCTATGGCCTTAATCAACTAGGAAGAACATACAGGAGTATATCTGAGTTCTCCAAGGCTTTAATTTTATTCAGAAAAGCCTTAAGCGTATCAGAAGAGGCGGACGATATTGAGTTTAGAGTTTATAGCCTTAATATGATCAGTGTTGTTTTCAGACGCACCGATGCCATAAAATCCGCTTTGGATTACAGCCAAGAAGCGTTAAAATTAGCAGAATCAGTCGAAAAACCCTCCAATGGCCTAAAAAGAAGCATAAATGTTTCCTTAAATAGTATCGGAAACATTTATCAAATTCTAGAACAATACGATTTGGCCATCGATAAATTTTCTCAATCCATGGTATTGGAGAAGGAGTTGGGTAATAAACTAGGCTTGGCTATTAATTATCAAAACATTGGGGAGTGCTATGAAGCACAGGGCAAATTAGACGTGGCTTTAAGTAGTTTCCAAACATCCCTAGCGTTCAACAAAGAAATAAATTCCCAAAAGGGGAAGACTATTTGCAAAAACAGCATCGCCCATGTATATGTTAAACAGGGTAAAATAGAGGAAGCTCTTGAAATTCTGAAAGCAATTTTAGTAGAAGCCATACAATTAGGTGACCAAAAAATTATTACTTCCATTTATGTTAATCTTGGTTGGACGCTTATCCAAAAAGGAAATTATACCGATGCTGAACTAAATTTGAACAAGAGCTTGGCGATAGCTAAAAAATATAATCTACCAACAGAAATTGCGGAATCCAATAAATTTCTTTCAGAATTATATATCAAAAAAAACAACTTTAAGAAAGGAATGGAATTCTATAAGG
>JBARUM010000285.1:0-7851 GCA_049645725.1 Maribacter sp. | reverse complement strand
TTACAGAAGTAACTCTTTGGTTTGAGGATTCATCGGATTTCTGTGCAATGGATATCAACGTAAATAATAGAAAAGGGATGTAAATAAATAGTGTTCTCATAACTCAATGTTTGATTGAAATACAAATCAAAGATTTTTTGAATAACAATTATAGAAGAATATTAACCATTCCTATCTAAAGGGAAAAAATTAGGTTCGTCTTTGTCAAAATCTGCATCTATGAACTGTGTAGGGTTAAATCCCGAAAATTCGTTGAATTCTCTAATAAAGTGGGATTGGTCGGCGTATCCGAATTGATATGCGATTTGTGACCAGTCCAACTTTTTGTTTGAATGAATATTGCTTAAAACCTCATTGAATCTAAATATTCTGTGTATAACTTTTGGCGTAAGCCCAACGTATTTTTTGAACTGGCCAATTAGATGTTTTTGAGTTTTGGAATAGGATTGGACTATTTTCTGATGTTCTTGAAAAGAGTTTTTTTGAAATTTATCAAGGATTGTCACTATTTCTTGAGGTGGCTTTTTACTTAAATCCATTATTTCAAGCAACCAAGATTCTACCAAATCAAATTTCTCTCTTGCTGTGGGCTGTTTTAAAATTTGTTTTCGCAATTGAAGAATTTCGTCATCAAATATTTCTTGGGCCGCTATCACTTTGTTGTTGAGCTGATGTATCGGTAGACGAAAAAAGAGAAGGGCACCTGCAGGTTTGAATTGTATAACCAGCGTTTCAGAATCTTGATGTGCCGAAATAGAAAGGAACTCTTTGTGCATACCGGAAACCCAGGCCTTAGTGAAGGTTCCGTTCGGTTCTAAGGTCTTGTTATCAAAAGTATTTCTAAGAATCCCATCCAATTCGAATAGTATGAATATATGCCCGGTGGGGACTACCCTTTCGATGGAGTGATCGGGTTGAAATCCCTTATAATGGAAAATGGACTCTATATGTTCTTTTAATGGTTTCTGTAAGGTATGGGTTTCAAATTTCAAATCGATAGTTCTTTTTTCATCTGCGAATTTAATAATGAAGATAGGAAATTACTAGATAAATTGAAGTCCTATTGTCTTGCTGTTGATAAACGATAGTAAAAGGCGAACTCGACGGTCTTAAATGAGCGGTATTATTTACCCTTAACTATTATATAGGAAAACATGGTGTCTAATCACTCACCGTATGAATATTTCGTACAAAAAAAACAAGTATGACATTGGTCATTAGAAAAGTGCTATTTATGGTTGGTTTTATTGAACAATTTAATAGTTAAGATTTTCATTGTCTCCTTTAATCAGAATGGAAATTTACTTTTGCTCTGTTATTTTAAAAGAACAGATATTGCAAAGGACGCCGAAGCTTTTTAGATTCATTAAATTATAGGGTCAAAATTGACAGTAGATTAATAGGAATCAGTTGTTTGAACTCCATTCAATAAAAAATGTCATCAAGAAAATTTTCTTGATGACATTTTTTCTTTTTTACGATACACTATTGTAAACCTTAAAAGAATACCCATGAAAGTTGTTAAATTAATTCTAGTCATTTTAGTAGCCCTTATCTTAAAAGCCTGTGGCACAAACAGTCAAGACACCAAGGATTCCGATTCCTCCTTCTCTCTTTTCGGTAGTTCTGAAAAAACTTTTGAGTTCAAAGACCCTAAATCAGGGCTTGTGGCATCAACCACCAAATATCCATCAGATTGGAAGTTAGTGACAAAAGCAGAATACAAAAATGACCCTATCATTCCGGCATTTCGATATCAGATTCAAGGTCAGGATGGTTTGCAGGCATTTAATGCACCAATGAAAATGTATTTCTCCAGTATGAATCCACAACTGGATCAGATGATGCTCAATAGCGGTAAAAATGTCCGAAACCCGATGACGACACAACAGTTAATACAATCAGAAGTCGCACCAAAACTTCACGCAAAAGGATTTGTATACAACACTAATAAGATTTTTCCTGAACTCGAACAAAAAGCTCGGAAACAAGCGTCCAAAAACGTTACTTCAGCCTTTGAGCTTGAAGTAAACGGAACTGTTTGGAAAAATAATGATGGACAAAAAGCTTTGGTGATTCTAAGCTATTTAAAGATTCCTCAACAGTCCTCAACTGTATGGATGTACACTACGGACGTGCTTATCTCTAACCAAGACCAATTTGACAATAATGTGGAGGCTTTCGTTAAAGCGAATTTGAAGAATGTACCTACCCCGGAATGGGAGAACTATATGGCCAATCTTAAAAGTGAACGCAATCAACAACATCAAAGGACAATGGCACAAATGGATCAGAGAGCCCGTATTGCAAATCAGGAACATCAGATGAGAATGGCTAATAAACAGGCAAGCTTTACTGCCCACCAACAAAAGATGCAAGGCATCTGGGCCGCGCAAGATGCTAGCCATGCCTCCTTTATGAACAATACTTTTGGTAGCGGAAGTACCTCCTCCGGCTATTCAAGTGGAGGTGGCCAACAAAGTTTTTTGAACATGATCAACGAAGAAGAAACGGTTTACAATCCTGGTGATGGTAACAGTTATCAAATACAATCCGGTGCCAAAGAAACTTGGATGGACAGTGACGGCAACCCTATATATAGCAATGATGTTTTCTACAACCCTAATAACGATAACTCTCTAAATAATATGGAATGGAGCAAGGTATGGGAAGATTATTAAGAAAGTTTTGATGACATTTTTAAAGTACTACGATACCAAACCACAAGATTTATAAATCAAAAACTACCAAATGAAAAAGACAAGACAACTATTGAACATACTATTTTTTTCCTTCCTACTTGTAATAGGTTGCAGCAAAGACAACAATATCCCGCAAGAACAGGACCCTACGCAGCAGGAACCAATGAATCCGGATATGCCGGATAATCCCGATCCGACGGGTCAATTTGAAATGGTCGATGTGCAAATAATCCTACCACAGGGAAGCGAAATAGACATAGAAACCACAACGGTATTTACGTTGGCCATGCCCAGTAATGTTTCCGCTAACGGTATTGGTAAACTTCCTTATAATGCTGGTACTGCACAATTGACCTATTTAATGGATTTGGAAAACAATCTTTTATTGGCAGGTTTTTTGACCGACGACAGAAAGGAAATTTCAGTGGCAACTACAGCTGAGGTAATGCTCTATTTTGGACTTGGATATCAACTATTAAGCGATAATGTTAAACCACCTTATGTTAATGCGGTTCAGCAGATAGACGGTTTTTCAAATTTCATCTCAGAAATTGAAACCCTATTTACAAGCAATCCTTTGATGTATACAGAGGGAACTTATGAAAGTGTCCTGAATACCAAAATCAATGAAATAACCGCAAAAGAAACCATAGATATAGCTGCCCGCATAGAAGTAGATTCAGGAGATTCAAGAAGCGGTATTACAATTTCTGCTGTTGATGCTTCAAACATACAAGTACAAAACTCATATCCTAGGAGGGCGCATACTTTTGTATATAAAAAATCTTCCACAGACTTGGATGGCAATGAAACCCAAATTTCCAATTATACGTCCAGTCCTCTCACAGATTTTAAACTTGAACCTGGTGGTACGGACATAGGTGTCCAAAATAGTGGAATTACTATTCAGCAACAATGCAATGCGGCTTCTCAAGGAATAAATGAAAACTCGGTAACTTCTGAGCCTCTTAACCTACCTGTTCGAGACGACGAGCTTTCTGCGGAATATGAGGTAGTGGTAGTAGGGCCTGGAACACGAATTAATAGTTATGGTAGAAATTTTACGGCTGCGGAACAAACCAAATATGAAGAACTCTCCAAAGAGGCCTTTATTCTAGACAAATTTCTTCCTACACTATTGGACATAGGCGGGAACAAGGGGTTATTACCACCCGTAGGCGATACCCAAGAAACTGCTTTGGTCAATATTGTATTACCATTTTTAGAAGCTAACACAGATGTTTTAGCTCTAGTAATAAATAACGATTTTGATGCAGCCTCAAAAGATTTTATTCCATTTTTATATGAAGACATTCGCCAGTCGAATGATTTAAGACAAATCTTAACGGGTGTATACAACACCATTAACGGAGGAGATTTCCCAAATACCTTCATACAAAGTCAAGAGCTTATAGAAACTGGAGAAGCTCGTTATAAAGCACTTACCCGTATTATTAATAACAATATAAATTCCAACAATAATAAATGTAATAACTATCGTCTGAATGATTCCGAAAGTTTTGAAAGCTGGGGGGTAAAATCATCTAACGGCAAGGTCAAAGTCGGGCCGGAGTTACTGAATATTTTGTTTGACGAAGTTGGTGATATTTCCGTAGAGGCTACTGTAGACTTGGAAGAAGGACAAACCTTGGAATACGACTGGATGACTTCTGGTACTTTTGGTGGCCGTATTCAAGATATCAATGGTGATCCCAGCAATTTTGGGATTTCCATCACAACCACTGAAAAAACCGTTTCTTTTAGTAGTGTAGCATTAGAGGCTGATTTAGGTAGTGGCGATAATATTGAAAACGTTACCGTAACGGCATTTGTAAAATACACTAATGGCTCCCGAGATGAAATAGGTTCTGATCAGATGAGAGTTAATATCAAAAAATTAAGCTTTGTTATCACACCCGATGAGGTATCTATTAAGGGTGGTAAAAACGTTGCCCTAAGAATTCGCCACAATGACGGCTCCACGAGTATTCCTAGCGAAACTACGGACTATAAACTGGTGTGGAAGACAACAGGGAATTATGGCCAGTTGAGCGGAAGAAACACGGTAGAAACACGGTACAACGACAACCTCATCTTATTTCAAAGTCAGGATGAAGTTGTGGAAAGGGGCGAAGATCAGGTATCGGTTCAAATATACGCAAGGCCAAAAGACGGCAGCAGCGATTACAGACTGGTAGATGATGCCAAAGCCACGATTATTACCAAAAACGACCCAAATTGTGATTTTGACCTGTATCCATTGCAATTTGAAGAAAGATTTTTCGAATCAGATTGCTCAACGACCGGCACGGGTTATCAGGCCTTGATAATGATAAGGGTTCCCAAAGATGAAGCTGCAACTAGTTATAGCGTTGTTTGGAACGAAATCATTGCTTACAATGGGAATGAAGTTAGAAGGTCTGGCAAAAGTTGGACAAACGAGGTAGCGAGTCTTGGTGGTTTTGATGTAGACGAGGGTGGATCCTTCCTCATTTATTCCGGTTTTGGAGCCGGATTTGCCTGTAGCGACAATACTGGGATTCCAGAGACAATAGCTCGTACACAGCAGACAAAGGGGTATGCTACGGTAACGGTATGTTATGATTAATTATGGTCGACATAGCCAAAAAATTAGTTTTTGACCGTATTACTATGTTACAAATTCTTGAAAATCATTAAATTCCCCATACTTTACCAAAAGTATGGGGATTACAAAAAGACCGACCGAACAAGAACTTATTTTGGGCTTTAGAAAAAATGATACGGTTGTGTTAGAGGCAGTTTATACGCGCATATTTCCTAAGATTAAAGTTCATATTCTAAAAAATAACGGTAATGAAGAGCAAGCAAAAGATATATTCCAAGAGGCCTTTATCGCATGTTGGAAAAATATAAAGGCTAATAAGTTATCCGAAAATGGAAATGTTGAAGCGTACCTGTACACCATAGCAAAAAACAAATGGACCGATTATCTGAGATCATCCGATTATAAAAAAACTGTTTTTCATGATGATAAATTACCTATAGTAATGGAAAACGATGATTTAAAAAATGATGAGATAAAACGAGAAGCAAATGCAAAGGTATTACAGTTAGCTTTAAGTCAACTAGGCCAGAATTGTAAATCTCTTTTAAACCTATTTTATTTTGAACGAAAATCGATGGACGAGATTTCTCAGTTAATGAACTTAGCTTCGGCATCAGCACGAAATCAGAAATACCGTTGTATGGAAAAATTGCGGAAGCTATCACTAGAAATAAAAAAAAATGGATAAGTACCCCAAATACATACCAGAAGAACAACAAGAGCTCTTTGAACGCTTTTTAATGGACGAAATGTCTATCAAAGAAAAAAAATCATTCGAAATCAAAATAGCTGGGGACAAAAATCTCAAAAATTCATTTGATGAGTTCAAATCGCTCTTTGAGACTGTTGAAGAAGTAGGTCTTCGTCATAAATTAAAAGATTTTCACAATGCGCTGGAAAATGGAGAAGAACCCCAAATAAGATTACTGAATCCTTCAAAATACAGGTTTGGTTATCGTATTGCAGCTTCCATAATCATTTTGATCGGTCTTGGAAGTATTTGGTTTCTCAATAATACTAATAGCAACGTGAAACTATATGAAGTTTACTACTTTCAAGACCCTGGTTTGCCAACTGTTATGGGCTCTAGTGACAACTATAATTTTTACGAGGCCATGGTAGATTATAAACAGGGAGATTTCAAGGTGGCGATTGAAAAGTGGGAAAAACTACTGGTCGCAAAACCAGAAAACGACACTTTGAATTACTTTTTGGGGGTATCGCATTTGGCAAATGGCCAGTTTGAAAAAGGATTGATACATTTAAATAAAAATGAAAACGATTCTTCATCTCGTTTCTTTAGTGAAAATAATTTCTACTTAGGGTTAGCCCATCTAAGATTGAATCAACTAACCGAGGCAAAAATCTATTTGGGAAAAAGCAAAATGCCAGAATCAAAAGAAATTTTAGAAGCACTTAAAAAGTAATAATGCCCATCAAATTCCCGTCCCTTATATTTTTAATTTTGATTGGTTGGGGTACTCTTTTTTGTCAAGAGCGCAAGATAAAAAGCCCTCAAAATCGATTATTCATCGATGGTCTTATACAGGCAAAATCATATCAAGAGGCTAAGCAAGAACTGGACCTACAACTTGACTATTATTTTGAACATCAGGTTGACAGTCTCCCAGGATATGTAAGGTTGGTCGGCAACTACGAACTTGCGGGACAAAATTGGGAGTCCGCGGCAAACAAGGCTGAGCAATTTGTTGCTAAAGTAAAAAAGGTTTCCAAACCAACTACATATATCCAAGCATTAATCGAGCTTTCTAACCTATATTTTGATGCACGCTTCCATCAAAAAAATTATGATGTTAGCAAGGAGGCGCTTCACATAACAAAGTCCTTAAATAGTCCCGACCCTTCAAAAATTTCCTTTTTGGAATATAATATGGGGAATGCCCTGCTTTACATGGGAAAAAACGTTGAAGCAAGAATTCTTTTTAAAAGGGTTAAAAACATTCTTGATCAAAACCCCGATATAGAACCCGAACAATTCTACAATACCTATAATAATCTAGGAAGGGTCTTTGCGAATATCTCCCAAGTTGATAGTTCCAATTATTATTACGAGAAAGCATTAGATGTCTTGGAAAGATTTAAAAATTCAACTCCCGATGTTTTCTACAGAAAAGCAATCATTGAAAACAATCTTTCTTTAAACCATCAAAATACAGGCAAAACCGAAAAGGCCATCGCAACCCTACAACGTGCGGCTGAAAACTTTAAAAAATATTTTGAGACCGGAGATGACGAATCTAAAAAAATAAGGGCCAAAAGAAACCGCCTTATTGCGATTGATAATTTAGGAACATTTTTTTCTGGAAAAGGGGAATATACGAAGGCGCTTGAACTTATTGAACTTTCTTATCGACAAAAGCTTGGTTACTTACCAAAGGACGATCCCGACATTACCATCTCGAAAATTCTTCTTGCCGAAGCTCACTTTGCTGCAAAAAACTATAGCCTGGCAGATGATTTTATGAATCAAGTATTATTACAAATCGAAAAAAACCCAAAAAGATTGGCTTACATTGACAGTTACTCAAAAAACCTTAAAGC
>JBARUM010000284.1:0-3290 GCA_049645725.1 Maribacter sp. | reverse complement strand
ACTCTCCGCACAGGAATGGACTATTCCAGCGAGCTGCGTCAATTTAGAAGGGCATTTAGCTCTAACCGTTTTCAAAATGGAGGCTATGCTGAGCATGATGTGTTCTACAGGGAAATAAATACTGATTTTCTCCTGAACTACAATAATACTTTCGGTGATTTTAAAGTTGACATATCCCTTGGTGGAAATCGCTTAGATCAAAAAGCTTTTACCTCGCAGTCGCAAACTACAAGTTTGGCACAACCAGGAATATTCCGACTAAGCAATGCCGCTTCACCTATTGAAGTATTTGAGTTTGAATCCAACAAACGCATCAACAGCTTTTATGGTTTAGCAAAGTTTGGTTACAAAGACTACCTTTTTGTGGATATAACAGGACGTAATGATTGGTCTAGTGCTTTAGCAACTCCTTTTTCTGTTGACAATGTATCGTTTTTCTATCCATCCGTTTCAACAAGTTTTATATTATCTAGCGTAACCGAATTGCCAGAAGCAATCTCTTTCGCAAAACTTCGCGCCAGTTATGCTCAAGTGGGTAATGATACCAATCCGTACCAGACTACAGGTGCCTTTATATCGCAAACACCTTTTAATGGGCAGCCTACGTTTAGTGACCAGGACGTAATAGCAAACCCCAATCTAAGACCGGAACAAACAGCAGCCGTTGAAGTAGGTGCCGATATTCGATTTTTTGGAGACAGGCTTAATTTGGATGTCTCCTATTACAATGCAGTTACTAAAGACCAGATTATTTCTTTACCAATTGGTATTTCCTCAGGATTTACACAGCAAGTGGTGAATGGCGGAAAGGTGCGCTCTAAGGGATTAGAAGTTATTCTAGGGGCAACACCAGTAGTAACCCAAAACTTTAAATGGAACAGTACGGTGAATTTTAGCACCAACCGCTCTACAGTGGAAGATTTACCACAAGATGATGGGCGCTTAACACTGGCCTTTTCCAGGATTTATGATAGTCAGAACCAAACGGTATTTGTACAAGTAGAAGAAGGTGGCCGTATTGGCGATTTGTATGGTACAGGCTATCAGCGGAATGAAAATGATGATTTTATCCTAACGGATGAAGGCCGTTACATTCCAGATAACACTTTACAGAAACTTGGGAATTCAAATCCCGACTTTATGATTGGTTTCAATAACCAATTCAATTATAAAAAGTGGGATTTAAGCTTTTTATTCGATTGGCGCCAAGGTGGTATAATAGTTTCTAGAACGCGCGCCTTAGGAAATGTTGGTGGCCAATTGGCGGAAACGGCCTTTAGGCCAGAAGAAGGTATTGTGCCGGAAGGAGTTGTAAATACGGGAACAGCCGAAAATCCGGTTTTTACACCTAATACTACAGCGGTTACCGCAGAAAGTTTTTATCGACAATTTTACGATAGAAACCATGAAGAGAACAACACTTATGATGCTTCCTTCTTAAAACTACGTCAGTTTTCTGTTGGTTATACTTTTGATAACCTCAAATTTTTACAGCAAGATGCTAGTCTACGCTTATCACTTATTGGTAGAAACCTATTCGCCATTACAGAAAATCCACATTTTGACCCAGAACAGCTAGCCGTCCAAGGACAAGGATTTGTAAGTGGTGTAGAGGATATGTCCTACGCCACCACAAGAAGTATTGGTTTTAAAGCTGGGTTTAATTTTTAAGAAAAAAGATGAAAGAACTATATATAATCATTAGAACAGTATTACATAAAATGAATACCTACCTGAATCCGTACTTGCTAGTTGGAAAGTCTAACTATTTCAGTTTCTCCTACAAAAAGAGGATATTAAGGGGTCTGTTGATTCCGGTCTCAATGGTACTGGCTTTGGTAATTGTTTCTTCCTGCACCAAAGATTTCGAAGAAATCAATACCAATCCTAATCAGCCGGTTTCCGTGCAACCTAGTTTATTGTTAAGACAAGTAATCTATGATTATGGCGAGCAAATGTCTTACGAAGGTTTTACCGCTGGTGATTTATTAGGACAGTATAGAACCGCTTTAGATTTTAACTTATTTGATCGCCACGATTTAAAATCGCCCCAATTAGGCGGTAATCCTTGGCCTATTTTGTATACCAATCTGCGAGATAATGAGCAGATTTTGAATTCAGCTTTAGAGAATCCAACATTTGAAGTATATGAAGGCCCTGCAAGAATTTTAAAAGCCTACATGGCCGGCGCATTAACGGATATGTTTGGTGATGTACCATATTCGGAAGGTTTTCAGGGTAAGGATGTTAGCGTAACACCTGTCTATGATGACCAAGAGGATATTTACATAGCTGAAGATGGTATTTTTGATAACCTTGAAAAAGGGATTGCCGCTATTGAAAATTACTCAGGAACTATTCCTTTAGAGGGTGATATTCTCTATGATGGTGATTTACAGGCCTGGCTGCGGTTCGCTCGTTCACTCCAAATTAAGTTTTTGATGCGTACCTCGAACGTACAAGATAATGCCGCTGCCTTACAGCTACTTTTTGAAAATGGGGGTTTCATTACGAACAATTCACAAAATGCCGTCTTTGATTTTAATGACGGGGAACCCAATAATTTTCGCCTAGCCCGATTGCGGATAGGAGATTTCAACAACTTTGTCCTTTCTGAAACCATGGATGAAATCTTAACGGATTTAAATGATCCCAGGATTTCAACTTTATTCCGTCCATTTTCCAATAGTGAAACCGGTCAGGAGTATAGTGGTTTATTAAACGGAGTTGATGCCACTCAAAACGCCGTAACATTGGCAGACTTTTCTTTAGCGGGGATTAGTTTTAGAGAAAGCACTAGTGCTTTGGATGCTAATTTTATGACGAGTTGGGAAACACATTTTCTTCTAGCTGAAGCCGCCGAACGTGGTTTAATAACTGCTGATGCACAAGTATTATATGAAACAGGTGTTACACAGGCCTTTGAATATTGGAATACGGAGATACCTGTAGATTATTTAAGCGCAGAAGGTGCATTTGCCAATGGCGATGCTATTGAAAATATCATCACTCAAAAATGGATCGCAAATATTATTAATGGTTATGAAGGATGGATAGAATATAGAAGAACGGGGTTCCCGCAGTTAAAAACAATTTCAGCTAGTTTAAATAACGATTTACTACCCGTTCGCATGCCTTATCCGGCAGAGGAGCAAGCATTGAACGCAGTTAACTATGAGGCTGCAGCAGCTAAAACAGATGGGAATAGTATTAATGTTGTGGTTTGGTGGGATGAAGCCCCCTAGCCCCCAAAGGGGGAACTTTTACTCGTTCGGGTAAACTATTTTAGG
>JBARUM010000283.1:0-7768 GCA_049645725.1 Maribacter sp. | reverse complement strand
TTGTGGCATAAAACCATTTCTTAGGTATTTCAGAGCCTCGCGATTCATATTCGAAGCCAAGATTTAGAAATTCTTGGGAAAATGATGTGCCAGCTAAACTTATAAATAACAGTAGAAATGTCGTTTTCATGATCTTAACTTAAATGGCTACAATTTATGTATAAGTAGTAACGCTTTTATCTATGCGCCAATCTTTAAGTTCATTTTAACATACAATGAAATTGGACAACTTGCCATAGGACCTTTAATGGGACTAAAATCTTCAAAAAATTAATTTGAGTTCCGATTCAGAATCTAGCACCTTTCGTGTACTTTTTTGTGGATAGGGAGAAAAAGAAAAAAGAAAGTTTTTGAGATTTGCACAGAACACCCAAAATTAGTGAACACTGTGATTATTTTGAGCTTATGAATTCTGCACCTTCGTAATCTTGGCATTGATTTCATCTAGTATTTTTTCGGATACACTTTTTCCATAATGTTTTTCTGTTACCTGAACACTTGAATGCCCAAGCCCCGATGAAATTTTTCTAATGTCGATGCCCATATCCAAACCGATGTTTGTCCATGTATCTCGAAGGGTATAGGTGGTTATCTTTTTTTCGATTCCTGCAAGTACGGCAATTCGAGCCGCATATTTATTAAAGATTTTAATCTTCCCCTTATTTACTTTATGCAAACGTTCAGGGGTAGTACCCTTCGGTATAATTGGAAAGAGATAATCGTCATCTTCCTGTCCGTTTAAATAATGTTTGACGATTTCCATAGATTCCTCATTCTGAAGAACGCTGAAATAATCCCCCTCGTAAATCGTCTTTTTACGGAAGTATTTGATACGATTATCGGCAAATTGAAATCGTTTTAAAATCGCCATATCAAAGAAATTCATACCCATATTATTGAACATGAACAATAGATAATTACGATTGTCCCAAATTGGAGTATGAGGCACCAATTCTAATGTTCGAATTTTATGAATATCTTCCAAATCAATTGGCGCTGGGGCATTTGCATGGCTTTTCTTTTTAATATTTGATAGCGGTTTATGGTCTTTTAAATCTTCAAAAGTTTTTCCGGCGTCATTCATAATTGCTTGTAAGCTGCGGAGAAAGATGGCAGGGGTGTTTTTTGAAGCATAGCGGTTGGTTAAATAGGCTTTGAAATCCTTTGAGAAACCATAATCTATGGCCTTGATTTCCATGTCAAGATTCTTGAATTCTTCCAGTGGAATCATTTTATCTTCTTTGATTTCATAAAGCGTTTTGATATTAGTATCCGCTATACCCTTTAAATGTCTTCTGTATTTTATCAAAGATTTTAAGGCATCCTCATACGAACTGGCCGTGGAAAATCTTCCTTCCATGCGCAAACGATAGAGATATTTGGCTCCATGATTTAGGATAGTTCTTGACGGGGATTTTTTAAAAAATCGCTGTTCGATTTCTGATTTAAGACGATTCATTTCCCAATTTTTGATTTCTCCATCATGTTCGTCAAGCCAAAGATCCACATCGGAATAGGTCTTGCGAGTACGCTTGGTATGGCGCACAGCGTTGATTATGCCCTTTATTTTGCCCGTGGCAAAGTCATATTGATTCTCTTTTAGATGTAGATTAAAGGGAATATCACGTGTTTTACGGTTATGTCCGATACGAAGAACCAACATGAATTTATTATCTTTAGTCGTGTTAGACTCGCGTTTATCGAAGGTTATCTTGATAGTGGCCATAATGAAGAAGGATTTTTTTCAGCGTGCTTTCAGCGTGCTTTTTTTGGTTCCAAACGGTTTTATATGATATTAAAGATAAGTAAAATCCCCATAAAATGGGCATTTCAAGCCATTGGAAATCATATGAAACCATAAAGGGACTGACTCATAATCAGGGGGTCCCTGGTTCGAGCCCAGGTGGGACCACTTAACAATCAAGCAGTTACAGTAAGTTGTAGCTGCTTTTTTTATTGAGTGACGTGCTTTTTCTAGTAGAAATTTCTTTTGAATTAATTTCATCAATATATAATACCAAATCATTACTTAATAACTTCTTCAATCGCTCCGTTGGGAACTTCAAAGCGTCCTTCTTCTGGTATTTTATTTAAAAAACGGATGTCATTGAAGCCACGTAAATGATTTTTACTTTTTCCCAGTTCACCATCCACCCATTCGAAGTTTTCCATTTTATGAGGCATTAAAAGTCCTTGTGTTCTTCTATAATCTGAGTATACCTTTGCAGTATTGATTGCCGTACTTTCTTTATCAAAGTAAGAAATAGAATAAGTAAGTATCTGCAATATGTGCGTAGCAGGGTCAAGATATAGATAGTAAACATCTTCTGGTGTAAGCCCAACTTCAGAACCGAACGTTATTTTCAATGCCTCATACTTTCTTTCGTTCACTTCTACAATGCCTTCATATATCGCATTAACTCCAGGGTCTTTTAATAAAAAAGGGATACCTATAAAATAAAAGTCCAAATTGTAATAAAATGAAGCTGAATTACCGGAAATCTCACTGGCATCGGGTAATACCCAGGCTACTTTTCCGTCAAAGCCTACTTCGTATTTCTCTGATTTTAAGTAGGCACGACGATCTTTCAAATGTGTTAACTGATATACATTTTTTCCATTGTCATTAAGATTGTATTCCAAGCCTTCAAAGGACTTCCATGTGTCCAAACCGCCATGTGCACGTATACACTTTTCAAGTAGAACCGAGCCCTCATCTTGTTCTATGGAAATACTGGATGTTTCCATTTTATTAATTTCTGGCATTGTCCGTGCTTCATTTTTCTTTTGTTTACAGCCAGCAATCAACAAGCCTATACAAAACCATTTCAAGACTCTTATTTCCAAATATTGTTTTTTCATAGTCCTAAAAATAAGAATTTTATAAAAGTTCTACTTAATTTTTAATTGTGTTATGCAGTAAATCTAGTATACCGAAAACTAAATTATAAGGTTTTCGAACAAGAAGGGAAAAGGAAGGAGCGTTAGGACCATCTTTAGTGAGATGCGTATTCATAGGAGCACCTTCTTTTAATAGACCAAGAAGCACGGCCACGCTCATTCTAGGAACTCCTTAATTACAAGGGTTTCCCCACATTTTTTATTCTAGCTTCGTTGAAAAATTTATGGGAGACCCCGAGGTACCTTAGAACCGATGTTGTTGTGTTAGCGTTCCAGTGCAATGTTCAATTTGCAAATGAGGTATATATTATCCCGTGTATTATGGAAAATATCGGTCGTTCATTTTCAATCCTCATCTAGATAAATACATTACAAGATGAAGTTTCTCGTAAACTAATGATAATGGCATAAGAAATGTAAACATAGTTTTCCAAAGATTCAAAAACTTATGGGTAAGTCTTAGGATTGAAATCACAATTTAAAAGAATACTCTCTATACAACATCTTTTACTCAATAATTCTTTGTTAATCATTTATGACACTAAAATGATGCAAAGCACTTACAGGTCTTCCATCAACGGTAACACCTTCCAGTAGGATAACATAGTTACCCGCTGAATCGCCCGTGTAAAAATTCCATATTGTCCCATCTTTTTCATCAATGCTCAATTCAGGCAACCAATGTAAGGTCGTGCGATAATCCGGTTTTTCGTGTTTGGGATCGGGTATGGCATAGTTCGGGGCAAAGAACTCCTTGGCTTTATAAAACCCCGGAACCTTGAAATTCGCAACACCTGGATAGGCTTCAGGCTCTTCTCCAAAATATTCACCTCTTTTGGTATATATGGCTATGACTCCTGCATCCCCGCGTGTTCCATATAAGGCTGTCTCGCTGGCATCCCTAAGTACGTCAACGAACAGAACCGATTCTACTGGTATGGTCTGGGCAACCCTCAAACTCACAGGAAAATCATCGAGTAGAATAAGTGGAGGCCGACCTCGGCTTGATACAGATCTTATAGAAACGCTCTGGAGCGGGGCTGACCCTACAACTTCCACTCCGGGAACAGTGATCAAAAGATCGAAAACACTGCTGATTCCTGTAAATGGTATGGAGTCTGGTATAACCCTGAAACGTGCATTTCCGTAAAGGGTACGTTCGCTCAAGGCCTCGTTGATGATTTCTTTTCGGGTCTTTATCTTCTCCTTTACGACGGCTTCGTCCAATTGGATTACTTTGGGGTCGTACTTGAAATCATTTATTTTTTTACGCTGAACTTCCTTCAGATAGGGCTGAGCATAATCTATGGTGGCTTTACTAATTTGCGGGAGCATTCGAGTGTTGGTTTTCACTTTGGGGAAAAGTGAGTCTAGATAAATTGCTATTTTTTCAGTGCCTTTCTTCGTTTCGCCGAAGAGCTCCGCTTTTACAACAGCTTCTACGGTATCCTTTAATATAAAAGGACCAAAACTGAATTTTCCTAGGGTATTGGTCAACGAATTTTCTTGGTATACATTCCCTGTCAAAATGTTCAAGGTCGCTACAGTCCTAAAGGGCTTGTACCGATTGTCAAAGTCCGTGGTGAATCCGTTTATCATGATGCCCTTTTCCGGTGGAAATGTTAATTCGGGACTTACGCCTTCTTCAAAAAAGGATTTCCAAACGAAGCGACGCCATCCGTGGGTCATCATGAGGAGGTCTAGCATATAATCACGGGCCTTTGAATCGTCTTCAAAAAAATAATCAGGGTTCTCGACCGTTCCTCCCAGGTCCGAATTCAACAACAGCCAACTTTTTAGGGTCGATGTTTTCTTTTTCAGGCTATTTTCACTGGCGACGTTCATAGAAAAACGTCCGTCCATCGGCTTGCCATTTTCGTCTTGCAGCGCAAGGCGTACACCGACTTGCTCACGGAAACCATAATAGGCCCTATCCGTCTTAACGGAAAGAGCTATCCTGTTCTTGGGATTTTCTATAAAAGTAAGCCGTTCACAAAGAGGTTCACCATTTGGGGCGAATAAGGTAAAATGGGCCACGCCATCATCCAATTTAGCCGTCGAAAGCTTTATTTCATAGATGCTATCCCTGGTGTTTTCCATAAAATCATTAAAAATCAGAGAACCGCGAAGATGACCCAAAAGGAACGTTCCCTCTAAACCATTGTGAATATTGGTAGCTATCCGAATCACAATGTGTTCTCCATGGTTGGTTAGTTGTAAGGTGTACCCTTTGCTCAGTGCATTTGGAAGTGTATATTTCTCCAGTACCCCGTTGATTTCGATTTGTGCAAAATACTCGGTATCGGGTTCAACATCAAAATAAGCGGATGCCAGACCAAACTCAAAGCTTCTGAATGGGACGATTTTGGTGCCATTACCATCTACAATGTCGCCGCGTAATGTAATTCCGTTTCCTTTGGCATCCGTTATTTTTAGACCCAAAACATTTTTAAGTCCTCTTACCAAATGACCTCCTTCCGGAAAAAATTGAACCAGAGGTTTTAAGGAATTATCGGGAAGGCCTTGGTTTGTTGTGGCTTCGTTCGGGTTTTCGTCTTTGGGTTCGTTGTTCGAAACATCGTTCGCATTGACCTGTTTTTGCCAAACAGGAATTTCCTTTTGGAAGAAAACGGGTTCATCCTCGTTCAGCATATACTTGGTATAAGCGCGCAATAGGTAAGTACCTTCTTCGATGTTCTCGGGCAGGGCAATATCCCCAGCTGCCCAATCTGGAGCTGTATATATTTTCCGTTGTGCGATAATGCTGTCCTTGGTATCGAGTAGTTCTACATAGACGACCTTGCTTTTTTTGCTCTCTAAATGCATAACACCGTCCACCACATAGGTTTTGAACCATATGGTCTCACCGTTGGAATAAAAATCCTTATCGGTATGCAAATAGACTTTGTCGGGGGGCGAAAGTGCTGTATAGGAAGCCAGTTTGCCTAGTATGGAATTGAAGCTTGAATCTTCTTGTGCTCGCAAATCGCATGTGAATAGCAACAAGATTAAAATCCCGCTATGGAGGTAAAAATCTCTCGTTTTTATAATGAAGTACACGCCCAATAATTATTTACCAAAATTTACGCATCTTAACATTGACTTACAAGAGTTTACGGCGAATATTTTATACTGAAGGCGATAAAAATCACAATTGGTATTTAATTTCATATTTCTAGAAATGAATAATTATGTACAAACTTTATTAAAACAATATCCCTTTCTGGGATGATCCAAAACTGTCAAATAATTTCATTGACCGATTCTAAGATAGAGTAGGAAATGACAAATGAAATGTGCATTCTAGGAAACCTGAAATCGGATATTATTAAAAGTGTTTTTTAGCCTGTTATTTTTCAAATAGGATTATATTTTCCTACCATTCATTCTGCTTCAAAACCGTGTTAAATTACTTCAGCTATTTCACGAATTATTTTAGCTGTTATTCGTTAAGCTAAAGTAAGTATTGAAAATCAGGCCAGTTTCCTTACTAATTTCATGAGCAGAATACTAAATTTATTTGGCTTAATCAGTGAACACCTGAAGCTTAAACATGATTCTATGACTAGTCATATTTTAAGTTTCCCTCAAAATCTATTTCTTTTTCAAAAGGATTTAGAATCTTATCCGTAAGGATACTAATCGTTCTCCGGTTTAAAGGAATATTATCCTCGAATTCCTGTTCAATTCCCCATGCTTGCCAACTTTCCTTAATGGTTTCTATGGGGTATTCTGAGTTGATGGTTTGAACTAGAGCAATGAAAAATGGAAGCACTACTGGTTTTCCAGAAGCATCAACCGATGCTATTTCAGGATAATAAGGAAACAAGCCTCCTTTTAACTCATATTCGGATACTAGTTGACCTGGATAAAACCACGTTTGATTGGCCCATTTAAATGGTACTCCGTACCCCTTTAAAATTCCGGCTACGCCTGCACGTTGCATAGACTTAAATCCGGAATCGTTTTTTTTGACATCGATAAAGGGCATCAGATAAGCACCGGACTCTAATAAAGCGTTTTGAACTTTTCTAATCGAGACATCTGTAGGAGTTACATTTTCAAGAATTGAAGTAGCAGCTAAAGCTCCCGCTGCTTGACCAATGCCAAGAACGACCGGTTGCAATCTAGTGGTGCCATTGACAATATTTGTTACGCTTATGTTTTTTTCTGCGACCAGAAAACCTTTTATATTTTTAGGAATAAGACTACCGAGAGGAATACTATAACTTGGTATTTTGATATTGATAAAATCAATCTTAGGAGCATTTGAATTTTTATCATGATGATGATCTATAGGATAATCGCCCACCGCTATTCCAGTTTTGTATAAATTAAAGTCATAAGGACGTTCAAGGTGATTTACCTTTAAAAAAGTTTTACCCTTAATTCTTCTTGCTTCGCGATTATAAGGAATCATAGGAAAATTGTCTTTGGTAGGAAATTCTTCTGCTATCCTCAAGTTTTTAAAACCCAATTCGTTTTGAATATAAAACACAAAACCTTGTGTAAAGGCTTTTGCCTCTTCCAGTTTCGCTTTATGTTCGCTTGGCGATAGTTCGGGCCAGTTTACATAAAAATCATTACCGCAATTGGGCCAATTTATCATGTATTTGTTGTTTGGTAGTTTACCGTAACTCAGCATTTGTTCACAACCTGAGACTCCGCCGAACATTTCTCCATTTTCGCGTTTGCAGGCACATTCATATACTGCAGGATTGTAGTTTCTGGGCTTTTTCGCTAATCCTTTTTTTCCTTTCTTTTCTCCAACATCCTCTAGAATCAAAACATAGGTCAAATCTTGAACTATTGTATTGGCTTCATTAGGAGCTTCATTTTCTCCGGTATCCGATTTGGAATCCATACC
>JBARUM010000282.1:0-1957 GCA_049645725.1 Maribacter sp. | reverse complement strand
AGCTGAATTCCAAAGAGCCATACACATGTTCCCTCCAAAAGAGAACGGATGGACGACCAAAGTGGTTAGCTGTTCGGCTATACAAAACGAGGGTATGAACCTTATTTGGAAAATGGTACAAAAGTATGTTGCCCAAGTAAAAGGCACTGGTTACTTTGAAAGCAATAGACAACAACAAAATGAAAGTTGGTTACTACAACATATCCAAGGGCTCTTAACCGATAATTTTAAGCAAAACAAAAGAATAGTCCAATTACTACCGAAATTTAAGAGCGAGGTAATGAAAGGCTCACTTTCCCCTTTTGCGGCAGCGGAAAAACTAATGGATGCCTACAGAAAATTCTAATTGTTCTTTATTGATTTTTCAAGGATTTTGGTATTATCATCTTAGGGATAAAAAACATAACTTTGCCCTTAATCCAAAATAAGCTGCATGGATATTGTTACTCCCGAACTTCTATCAATAGTTGTTCCCCTATACAACGAAGAGGAAAACGTAGCACTTTTAACTCAAAAAATTCATGAAAGCCTTGTTGGATACACCTATCAAATAATATATATAGATGATTTTTCCACGGATACTACAAAGCAGGTCGTAAAAGTTATGGGTGATGAAAGAGTGCACCTTATTGAGCTTAAGAAAAATTACGGTCAAAGTCTGGCCTTGGCAGCCGGATTGGATTACGCAAAAGGAGAATATATTATTACCATGGATGGGGATTTACAGAATGATCCTAGCGATATTCCACAAATGCTTTCCTATGCCATACATGAGGATTATGATGTGGTTACGGGAATACGCCAAAAACGGAAGGATTCCTTGGTCAAAAAAATTCCTTCAAAAATTGCCAATTTCCTGGTAAGGCGAGTCACTAAACTCGATATAAAGGATAATGGTTGTGCCTTAAAGGTATTTACCAAAAGTATTGCCAAGGATTTGAACCTTTATGGGGAAATGCATAGGTTCATAACACTTTTAGCACATTTGGAAGGGGCACAGATAAAGCAAGTTCCGGTTAAACACCATGCAAGACATGCGGGAGTTTCTAAATACGGCCTAGAGCGCGTTTTTAAAGTGGTTGCAGATATGATGCTACTGCTATTCATACGTAAGTATTTTCAAAGACCCATTCATCTTTTTGGAATTTTTGGATTTATGATGATTCTTTTGGGGATTCTAATAAATATGTATTTGCTCATCGTAAAAATTGGTTTTGGAGAAGACATTGGGACACGCCCGTTATTAATGTTCGGTATGATGTTTATCTTGGCAGGAATTCAATTGTTTACCATAGGAATTGTGATGGAACTCTTGATAAGAACCTATTATGAGTCGCAAAAAAAGAGACCCTATCGTATCAAAAAAGTTAGTGTAGGTGGCAAACCGGAATAAAACTATTAGCACCCTTTTAAAACTAGCTATAAGTGTAGCTCTTATCTACTTCATATTTACCAAAATTGATATTGGCGATTTTGTAAGCACTTTAAAAAAAAGCAATCCTTACTATTTAATTATAGCACTTGGTCTTTTTATGCTTTCCAAGGTTATAGCGGCGTTCAGACTAAATCTTTATTTTCACAAAATAGACGTATCGCTAAATCAAAAAAGCAACCTGAAATTATACCTTTTAGGAATGTTCTACAATTTATTTTTACCTGGTGGCATTGGTGGAGATGCGTATAAAGGATATATTGTTAGGAAACAATTTGAAGTCTCGACAAAAAAAGTGATAAGCGTTTTGGTCTTGGACCGCCTAAGTGGGCTTGCACTCTTATTTTTATATGCGTGCACGCTACTTCTAGTATTACAGAATGAAGACCTAAATTCTTTTGAATTTTTATTCGCCATTGCTATTCCGTTATCCGTTGTTGTCTTTTGGTTAATGAACAAGTACTTCTTTGCCTATGTTCTACCGGTTTTTTGGAAATCCTTATGGTATTCAGCGCTATTACAACT
>JBARUM010000281.1:0-9286 GCA_049645725.1 Maribacter sp. | reverse complement strand
ATTAAAAGCCTACACCAAAGATTCCTTGAAAATATTATTGGTTAAGCTAATTGGGATACAACAATTGGCTAAAAAAGGATTATTGGATAGGGACATCGCTAAAAATCAAGATTATTACCTTAAGCTTTTAGCCGAATTGAAAGAAAGTGATATGCAACCTGCCGAATATCAATTTTTATCCAGGAGATTGGCGTATTTGACCCAAGATGTAGTAACAGAAAAATACAAAAGGAGCAAGGCCATAAATATATTGCTCATAATCATAGTAGCTGGGTTGTCCGTTTTTGTATATCGGTTTAAAAAAAGACAATCTTATATCCCCATTGGTCTAAGTAAACAGGAAAAGAATGTTCAAAGCCTTATTTTGGAAGGTAAAAGCAATAAGGAAATTGCAAACGAACTTTTTATAAGTCTAAGTACCGTAAAAACCCATATTACCAATATTTACGGTAAGCTCAAAGTGGCTAATAGGAGCGAATTAATTCGGAAAACAAACAATTCATAGGGGTACTAGTACCTAAATCAGACCCTGGGTGCACTATTTTCTTTTCAATTGATAGTTACTTGCACGTAAACTGCATACGATGCAAGGAAAAATTCTCTTCTTGGTTTGGTTTACCTCTTCTTTTATTTACGCTCAAAATAATTTCACCGTTACTGGTTTTGTAGTAAACGAACAGAACGAACCTGTGCCTATAGGTGATGTACTTCTTTTTTCCGAGGATAGTACTATGTTGGTAAAATACACCTCCCTATTGGACGGAAATTTTTCTTTGGAAGATATTCCAGAAGGTACTTACAGTTTACGTGTTTCATGTTTGGGTTTTAAAGTTATGGAAAGGCGGCTTAAGCTAGTTGAAAACCAAACGCTCAAAATTAAAATTCTTGTAAATACGACTGCCTTGAACGAGGTTGAAGTGGTGGCTGCTAAACCCATAATGACCAATGTAAATGGCAATCTTAAAATTGATATTACCAATCCGGTATTCGCATCTATTCCTGACCCAATAGATTTACTTTCCAGACTACCGAACCTCCAAGTTAGTCCGGACAGGGAATCGGTATCGGTAATGGGCAAAGGAAGCCCTTTAATTTATATGGGTAATCAACGTATTTCAATACAAGAGTTTACTTCACTTTCTGTAGATGACATCAGCGCCATTGAAATTATTCGGAATCCGTCTGCTAAATATGAAGCCGATGGTCGTGCCGTTTTATTGATAACTAAAAAAAACAGTGGAACCGAGGGTTTTAAACTAAATCTTTCTGAAACATTGTCCTTTAAGAGAAATTTCAACAACTATAGTAATTTCAATGGTAGTTTTAATAAAGGAAAGTTAACGTTAAAGGCTAATTTTGCCTATAATGACCTACTGCAATGGGAGAGCCATCAATTTGAATTTGCTATTCCCGAAGCCGATATTCTGTCGGACTATATTATTTTGGTTGATAAAAATGATAGAGTAGAGCTAAATACCGGCGGTGGTCTTTTTTATCAAATTAATGACACGGATTATCTTTCTGCAAATGTCAACTCTCGTTCTCAGACCAATGATGTTACTATCGATACCAATACTTTTTTAAGAAATGGAGATCAGGAAGATATTATAGTAACCGCAACTGATAATCAGAACACTAAAAATTTCATTAGTGGTAATTTGAACTATACTAAAAAGCTGAATGCCAAGACAAATGTATTTGCAGGTATACAATATTCCTCCTACACTCAGCATCTGAACACTGAAATTGCTAACAATTTCAATGCTACGGAATTTAATGTTTCCCAACAACGAAAACAGCGTTACGGAATCAACGTCTTTGCTTACCGATTGGATTTTGATAAAATGATTGGGAATGATTTGAAGTGGGAATTAGGTGTCAATATCAGCGATGCAAATGCCAATGCCTTAACCAATATTGATTTTGTTGAAAATGGAGATAATTTAAATGTTGATTATGATTATTCCGAAAGGAACATTGCCGGATATTCAATACTATCAGGCAAGTTAAACGAAAAGATAAGCTTTAATACCGGATTACGATTAGAAAACAATAATGTTAGAGGTGAGGATGAAGAGGGTACTATTCCATTGGTTAATAGGGAGAACACAAATCTGTTTCCCAAGGCAAATCTTACCTTCGAAATTGATAGTACCAAAAATATAACCCTTAATTATGCGAAAAGTATAGTTCGTCCCAATTATTCCAATGCAAGTTCCATTCAATTATTTTTCAATCCATTTTTAGAAGGTGAGGGTAATGTAAATTTACTTCCTACGTTGACCGAGGAGCTATCCGCGGTTTTTCAGTTCGCCAAGAATTCCCTTTCCATTGAATATTTCAAACGTAAAAATCCTAGCTACTATACCATTGGTTATACGACGGGTGCCGATAGAGCAGTTTTTTCCCTTAAAAACCTGGAAAGGGAATCAGGTATAGATATCAACCTTACCGTTCCGATAACCAAAGGCATATGGACTTCCTCAAATTCATTTTCCTTATCAACTAGGCGTATTCAGGATGTCTCTGCAGTGAGTAAGCCAATAAAACCTTACCTGTATATCTACACGGATCATCAATTGAAAATAGGTAAGGAAACAACAGTATCATTTGGTGGTTGGGGATTAACCAAACGCTTTGAAGGTATTTTTGAACGCAACGCGATGGTTGTGCTGAACGCCACAATTACGAAAAATTTTTTCAAAAATTTACATTGTTCCTTGCGGTTCAATGACATTACAAAGGCAATGAATTATGAAGAAAGTTACGCTATCAATGGGGTCTTAGCAGATGGCGTTTATTTTGTAGATGCTCAGGAAATTGCCTTTACAATAAAATATGCTTTTGGGAAAAGCAAAGACCCTGACTATAAAAATAAGGATGTAGATGAGCATTTAAATAGAATCCGCTAATTACTGCTTAATAAGAAAAGCGATAATCTTAAAAATATATTAAACCGTAATCATATCCTTTTTGTTTTTTAAAAATCGGTTAACTTTAAGCAAAAAGAATATGAAAATAGTAAAAACACTTTTTGTACTAGTCGCATTAGCATTTTGCTCCACATCTATTATGGCTCAGGAAATCACCGTTTTTCAAGGCATGTGGGGAGATGAGTTTTATAAGGATAAAGAAAAAATAACGTGGAAGGAGTTTGGTATGGCTATGGATAGCAATCCTGCTTCCGAAGTATATTGGTCAAAATCCAAGAAGCAATATGGTGTAACCTTTGCAGCGGCAACTGCGAACCTAGGTTTTGGTATTTGGTACTTGGTGAATGAAAATGCCGACAAAAGTACCACCGCTCCCATTGTGGGGTTTGCGGGTACGGCAATAGTCGGTTCAATCTTTTATTGCTTGGCCAGTAAGAATAAAAAGAACGCTATTTTGGAATTTAACGATAGCTTAGGAAAGACCACCTATAGGTTAGTGCCGTCACAAGAAGGTGTTGGCCTGGCTTTGAAGTTTTAAACTATTTAGTTCGCTTAACGAAATGATCAAGGGATATGTATTATTTTTAAGGAGTATACATTAATCTCCTTATAATGATAAAACATATTCCTTTTTTCTTCCTATTGCTAAGTTCCTTTTACAGTAATGCTCAGCAAAATATAGATTTGGACGAATTGGCCAAAACCTATGCGGATGCTAGCTTACCCTTATTAAAAGAGCTTTTAAGCATACCCAACGATGCTTTTTATCCAGAGGATATAGAAAAAAACGTTTTGTGGTGCGAAAAAGAGTTTGGTAAACGAGGCTTTTCTACCCAGCGTATCCCTACTTCCCATGCACCACTTTTATTAGCGGAAAGAAAACATCGTAAAGCGAAGAAAACCGTATTAATTTACCTTCAGCTGGATGGTCAGCCAGTTGATAGTACTCGATGGTTTCAGGAAAGTCCCTATAAACCCGTAGTTAAAAGAAAGAATGAAAATAACGAATGGGAGGAAGCAGTCTGGGATTTTGATAATTCCATGGATGATGATTGGCGTATTTTTGCCCGTTCCGCAAGTGATGCGAAAGGTCCTGTATCAATGTTCTTGGCAGCTCTTGATGCTACAGCCTCTAAAAAAATAGTTCCTAATTACAACATTAAGGTTATTATGGATTTTGAGGAGGAAATGGGTTCGCCAAGACTACCCAATGCCGTTATCCTAAATGCCGAAATGTTGAAGGCAGATATGCTTATTATTTTTGATGGACCACGCCATATCAGCAATAAACCTACGTTGACCTTTGGTGCAAGGGGAATAGCTACGATTACCCTAACGACCTACGGGCCAGTTGTTCCTCAACATAGCGGTCATTTTGGAAATTACGCACCTAATCCTGCATTACGTTTGTCTAAACTACTGGCTTCCATGAAGGATGATGAAGGGCTCGTGACCATAGCTGGATTTTATGACGGTATAAAGATTGATGCGGAGACAAAGAAAATTTTAATGAATGTGCCGGACAATGAAGATGAAATAAAAAAGCGACTTCAAATAGTATCTGCTGACAAGGTAGGTAGTTCCTATCAGGAGGCCATTCAATATCCTTCTTTAAATATTCGGGGAATGCAGTCTGGCTGGATCAATGAAAAAGTACGCACCATAATACCAAGTTGGGCAAGAGCGGAGTTAGATGTTCGTTTAGTCTTGGAGTCTGATCCGGAACGACTGATAGAACTAGTGAAGGAACATATTGCTGCCCAGGGATATTATATAACGGCGAAAGAACCAACACAGGAGGAACGGCTGGAATATGATAAGATTGCCACCTTTACTTCAGAAATATCATATCAATCTTTTAGAACCAATTTCGATTCTGAGGTAGGTCTATGGCTAACACGCGCATTAAAAAATGCTTTCGGTGAGGACCCTATACGTATTCGAATGAGTGGTGGTTCCATTCCCATATCGCCTTTTGTCAATACCTTGGATATTCCTGCTGTAACGGTGCCTACTGTCAATAGGGATAATAATCAACACAGTCCCAACGAAAATTTAAGAATTGGGAACTATAGGGAAGGAGTAAAAACCATGATTGCCATTCTTATGGAAAAGTTGTGATTTTTTTATTTAAAACAAGATTCAACTCAATTCTCCGTTTCTAATTAACGTCAATCACTATAAAACCTATTCATATAGTCAACTTATCTTTTCGCCTCTTCTTCACGAGGAACGGAAAAGAAATGTTACTGGTAGTGTGTTTTTAAGATATTCGTAATTTGTTAATGATTTGCATATGTAATTGTTGTTTAAATCTTTAGATGCTTGTTAAATCATAAAAAAAATCAATAGAACCATAATTTTTAAATTTAATTAGTACATTAGCCAAAGTTTTATAAGAAAATGACAAAGCAATATTTCTGGAACGGTTTTAACTTCTACTTCTTTTTTAAGAGAAGAGCGGGACTGTTGTAGTATATGTAAAAAATATCAGCAATTGAAGTCTCGTTAAAAACGAGGCTTTTTTTTTGAATAAAACTCAAATCTGTTCAACAGATTAAAAGTTAAGTTCACCCTTAGGGAAATCGAGGAGTCTTTTGAAAAGCGTCCATATAAAAAATAAATGAGTTTAAAAATAGCTATACAAGGAGTTAAAGGTTCTAACCATCATCAGGTGGCTCTGGATTATTTTGGAGAAGATATAGATTTGGTAGAATGTATGTCTTTTGATAATCTCGTGGACCAGTTATTGAATAAAACCGCAGATAAGGGTGTTATGGCTATTGAAAATTCTATAGCAGGTTCAATAATACCTAACTATGCTCTTGTTTTTAAAAATAACCTACATATCATTGGTGAATATTACCTTAGTATACACCATAATTTGATTGTCTACAAAGGACAGGGTCTTGAAAATATTGAGGAAGTACATTCACATCCAATGGCCTTATTACAGTGTAAGGAATTTTTGAAAGCGTATCCTAAAATTAAATTGGTTGAAGCAGCAGATACTGCTGAAACCGCTGAACGTATTCAAAAATATCAATTAAAAAGAATAGCGGCTATAGCTCCAAAAGCAGCTGCAGATTTGTACGGCTTGGATATTATCGCTACGGAAATACAGACTATTCCAAATAATTCAACACGTTTTATAATCGTAAAGACCCAGAACAAAGAGCTTCCTAGGAAGGAAATCGATAAGGCCTCTGTTCGCTTTATCACAAATCATAAACGTGGCAGTTTGGCCACCGTACTTAATGTAATGAGTGACTGTAATCTTAATCTAACCAAGATACAATCGTTACCTGTCATTGAGACACCATGGAAATATGCCTTCTTTGTTGATGTTACTTTTGAAGGGTATGAAGAGTTTGAAAAAGCGAAATCACTTTTAAGTATCATGTTGGAGGATTTCAAGGTCTTGGGCGAATATAAAAATGCCATGTTATGATAGAAACGGCAGAAAGATTAAAGACCGTACAGGAATATTATTTTTCCACAAAATTAAGGGAAGTTCGTTCACTTATGGCCCAGGGGAAACCTATAATAAATATGGGTATAGGAAGTCCGGATTTACCTCCTTCACCAGCCGTTGTGGAAAGTATACAGCAGGCGGTGGTTGACAATGGTGCCCACCAATATCAGAGCTATCAGGGCTTACCGGAATTACGTAATGCGATAGCCTATTTTTACCAAAATAAATTTGACGTAATTGCGGATCCAGCAAATGAAATACTTCCGCTAATGGGTTCCAAGGAAGGAATAATGCATATTAGTCTGGCATTCTTGAATGCCGGGGATGAGGTATTTATCCCCAACCCTGGATACCCTACCTACACTTCCGTTACAAATTTGGTAGGGGCTGTTCCCAAATATTATGACTTAAAGGAAGCAAATGGTTGGTTTCCCGATTTGGAAATGCTACAAAAAGAGGACTTGAGTAAGGTAAAACTAATGTGGGTTAGTTATCCTCATATGCCAACAGGTGCTGTAGCAACTAAAGAGCAGTTTTCTAGGTTGGTGACTTTTGCAAAACAAAATTCGATTCTTTTAGTAAATGACAATCCGTATAGCTTTGTGCTCAATGAAGAACCTAAAAGTATTTTAGGAGTTGCTGAAGCAAAAGAAGTTTGTTTGGAACTAAATTCCCTAAGTAAAACTTTTAATATGGCAGGGTGGCGCGTGGGATTTGTATTGGGTAGCGCGGAGCATATTAACGCTGTATTGAAGGTGAAAAGTAATATGGATTCCGGAATGTTCTATGGCATACAAAAAGGAGCTATTACGGCACTAAAAAGCACTACAAATTGGTATTTGGATTTGAATAAGATATATGAAAGTAGAAGGAAATTGGTATTTCAATTGGCAAATAAGTTAAATTGTACTTATGATACTAGTGCCGTAGGAATGTTTGTTTGGGCTAAACTGCCTAACGATATTATATCGTCGGAAAAGTTCATTGATGATATCTTATATGACAAGGATATCTTCATTACGCCAGGAACTATTTTTGGAAGTAATGGGGAAGGTTATATTAGATTTTCACTATGTGTAACCGAAGATAAAATTAAGGAAGCGATCGCTAGATTTTAGCAGTAAGGCATAGGTAATGAGAAACTTTATAAAGGTAAAATTTGAAACGCTCAATGTATTTTCCTTTTTGGGAGGGATTAAGGGAAGCTTATGAATGTATTTGTAATCGGTATCGGTTTAATTGGAGGTTCTTTCGTAAAGGACATGAAGGTAAAAATGCCTGATATAACGGTTTATGGTATTGATGCCAACCCTTCACATTTAGAAGAAGCTTTTTCATTAAATCTAATCGATAAAAAATCTAGTTATGAAGATTTGTATTTAGCGGATTTTGTTCTGGTAGCTATACCTGTTGATGTTGTAGTTGATGAACTTCCAAAAATTTTGGACAAGGTCAATGATGAATGCGTTGTATGTGATGTGGGTTCTACAAAGGAGTTAATATGCAGAACTTTGGAAAATCATCCGAAAAGAAGAAATTTTTTAGCTTGTCATCCTATTGCAGGAACGGAATTTTCAGGACCTTCTGCCGCTATTAATGGATTGTATGAAGGAAAGGCCAATATCATTTGCGAGGTGGAAAAAACAGCTTTTAAAATACAGGAGAGGGCTTTAGGTGTATTTCAACTCTTGGGGATGAGAATACGGTATATGAACCCTATGGCTCACGACAAGCATATTGCCTACGTTTCTCATTTGTCACACATCAGTGCATTTATGTTAGGAAAGACGGTAATTGAGAAGGAGAAAAATGAACGTGATATTTTTGACATGGCCGGGAGTGGATTTGAAAGCACGGTGCGTTTAGCAAAAAGTTCACCCGCAATGTGGACGCCCATCTTTGAGCAGAATAAAGATAATGTAATTGAAACCTTGGAGGAGTATATCCAAAATTTATCCGCCTTTAAAGAATTACTCGTAAAGAGTGATTATGAGGGTATTTATAATGAAATGGCTAACACAAATAAAATTAAATCAATATTAAAAGGAATACCACTAAACAAAAAGTAATGGAGAATACAAAAGAAATGAGAACATGGTTGGATGATATGGGTTTAGACCATCCACTAGTAATAGCAGGGCCATGTAGTGCGGAAACCGAGGAACAAGTATTGCGTATTGCGCATGAATTGAAAGATACCGATGTTAATTATTACAGAGCAGGTATTTGGAAGCCAAGAACACGCCCAGGTAATTTTGAAGGTGTTGGAGCTTTGGGTTTAAAATGGCTCAAAAAGGTAAAGGAGGAAACTGGCCTAAAAACGGCAACTGAGGTTGCCAACCGTGCGCACGTAGAATTGGCCTTGGAACATGATGTTGATTTATTGTGGATTGGTGCACGCTCAACGGTGAGTCCTTTTATTATGCAAGAACTTGCGGATGCCCTGGAAGGAACGGATAAGATTGTTTTGGTTAAAAATCCTGTAAATCCGGATTTGGCACTATGGTTAGGTGGAATAGAGCGTCTTCATACGGCAGGAATTAAGAAGCTAGGTGCCATCCATAGAGGTTTTTCAACCTATGAAAAAACAAAATACAGAAATATTCCCGAATGGCAATTAGCTATTGAATTTCAAAATAAATTTCCAGATTTGCCTTTGATCAACGACCCTTCGCATATTACAGGAAAGCGCGATATGATTTTTGACGTGTCGCAGACGGCGTTGGATTTAAATTTTGATGGATTGATGATTGAAACACATACCACTCCAGATAAAGCGTGGAGTGATGCTGCTCAGCAGGTAACACCACAAACTTTAGTGCAAATCATGACCGATTTACGCATTAGAAAAGAAACAGATCCTGAGGCAGAATACAAT
>JBARUM010000280.1:0-5675 GCA_049645725.1 Maribacter sp. | reverse complement strand
AAAAGCACCAAGAATTACATCTAGCAAGCCATCTTTGTTAAAATCTGTGACCTCCATGGTAAGCCAATTGGCATGTGATGGATTTGGAAGAAACGAAGCTTCAAAATTAAGCTTTCCCTCATTTCTTAGAAACACTACGGCATCCTCCACCTTACTTTCACCTTCATAATCTGTAAAAAGTGAAGCAGCAACGACATCCAAATCTCCATCATTATCAAAATCCCTTGCCATAGCCTTATTGCAATCATACATTGGATAGAAGTAAGTCTCTTTAAATTGATTTTGAGTATCGTTCATATAAATACGCACTCCATGGTAAGGCTTATCAATTGGTGAAAAATCTCTATTATCGCCGTTAGTGACTAAAATATCCTGATAGCCATCAGCGTTAAAATCTGCAAGTTCAAAATAACTAAGGCCATGAACTGGAGAAAACTCTAAAACTTGCTCTTCTCTAAAATTACTTTCACCCTCGTTGTAAAAGATTTTTATCCCTTCATATGATTGGGTCATAAGCGCCATTATATCGGGTTTTCCATCTTTATTAAAATCTGCTACTTCCACTTTTCGCGTACCGGGAAGAGTGCTTAAAACATGCTCTTTGGACAAATCATAATCGTCAAACCACGATAATTTTCCAACGGTATGTCCAAAACTACAAAGTATCAAGTCTTTTTTCCCGTCAAGGTTTAAATCGGAACTTTCAAAACCCACAGGTCTGAGAAGTTCTGAGAAGGGTGTGGTTACCTTGGAGGGAGTGTTATTTTTTTTTAACTTGATAATTCGTCCCAGTTTTTGGTTGGAAGGGGTAAGTTTGCCAATTGAAAGCAGAAGAGGGTTTAAATCTTTTGCGAATTCAATATCCGAGGCGTAGCTGTCCAAATTCCATTCTGCACTAAGATTACCTGTATTTTTTAGGGCATACAGGTTCAAGTAACTTCCTATGTATAACTCTGAATTGTAATCATCATATTCCAATAGCGTTACTTGAGGTAATTTTACGTTGTCAATACTTACGGATTGCACTTCAAATGGAAATTCCTTTGTTGAAACTAAGGTCGAGCTAACTTGAGTTTCTAATTTTTTTGGCGCATTGTTAATATAATAAGCTTCGATTTTTGACCAATCTTGTTTTGTGATAAGTGCCTTTTCTGGATATGTATTATATTGTTTTAATAGATTGGTCTCAACAGTATCTTTACTTATAAAATTATCCTTTCCTGCCATTTTTAAACCTAAACGTAGTGCCATATTAGGCAAAACACTATTTTTCCATGTCTCTTTATCCAATAATGTAGGTTCGGGAAACTTATGGCACATAGCACAATACCTATTGGATAATTCTTTTGCTGTGAATTTTTTGGAATCCATAGTAGGATTATTTTCTTCTTGACTAGAAATACGCATGTATGATAAGGAGCATACTACAAAAACTAAAAAAAAATGTAAGTACTGTTTCAATGAATAGAGGAGTTTCTTTTGGATATAGCAATTAATCGGAGGCAACTAAGTAAATATAGAAAATTTAGAAGCAATATTTCAATCAAAAAAATGAAATGGGATATCGCCATTCAGGTTTAGGACTAAGATTGTTTAGTTGTAAATTTGATGGCATGTCTTTATTACAAATAGTCTAACGATAAGATGGGGAAACCATTTAAGTTCAAAGAGTTTTCTGTTATGCAGGATAAATGCGCTATGAAAATTGGCACTGACGGGGTATTGCTTGGCGCCTGGACTTCGGTAGAAAATAAGCCCAGTAGTGTTTTGGACATAGGTGCAGGAACTGGAGTTATTTCATTGATGATGGGGCAAAGGAGCAATGCTGAAACCATAGACGCCATAGAGGTAGATGAAAATGCATACGAGCAATGTGTAGAAAATTTTGAAATATCTGTTTGGGCAGACCGACTTTTCTGCTATCATGCAGGTTTGAATGAATTTGTAGAGGAAATGGAGGGGACTTATGATTTAATTGTAAGCAATCCACCTTTTTATTCTGAAGTTGTTTACAGTGGAAATAAGGCTAGGGATACTGCCAGACAAAACCTGTCTTTACCCTTTAATGAACTTTTGGAAGGGGTTTCAAAACTATTATCTGCCAATGGTTTGTTCGCTACCATTGTTCCTTATAAAGAGGAGGCGGCTTTTGTAGCATTGGCAACAAAAAATGGACTATACCTTAGACGAATTATGCGTGTGAAGGGAAACCCGACTACAGCTTTGAAAAGAAGTCTGTTGGAATTTGGTTTTGAGAAGTTAAATTATTCGCAAGAGGAGTTGACCATTGAAATAAAAAGACATGAATACACTTTGGAATACAAGCAATTAACCCAAGCCTTCTATTTAAAAATGTAACAATAGGTTTAACTATTGTTGTATTTTCTTTAATTACCTTTGCTAAAAATGCATGTTTTATGAAGCCAGATTTATTTGAAGCCCCTGATTATTATAACCTGGATGACCTTTTCTCTGAAGAACATTTATTGGTACGAGATGCCGCTAGGCAATGGGTTAAGCGAGATATTTCCCCAATTATAGAAGAATATGCCCAAAAAGCGGAGTTCCCTAATCAAATTCTTGGGGGACTAGCGGAAATTGGTGCGTTTGGACCTTATATTCCTGAACAATACGGTGGTGCAGGTCTGGATCAAATAAGTTATGGACTTATCATGCAGGAAATTGAACGAGGGGATAGTGGCGTCCGTTCCACCGCTTCTGTACAATCATCACTAGTAATGTATCCCATTTATACATATGGTACAGAGGAGCAGCGTAAAAAATACCTACCAAAATTGGCTACCGGAGAAATTATGGGTTGTTTTGGGCTTACCGAGCCTAACCACGGGTCAAATCCCAGTGGTATGGAAACAAAGTATAGGGATATGGGCGACTATTATTTGTTGAACGGTGCAAAACTATGGATTTCCAATTCTCCCTTTGCGGACATTGCGGTTGTCTGGGCAAAGAATGAGGAAGGAAGAATACATGGTTTAATAGTTGAACGTGGTATGGAAGGTTTTACTACTCCCGAAACACACAACAAATGGTCGCTCCGGGCATCGGCAACGGGAGAACTCATATTTGACAATGTAAAAGTGCCAAAAGATAATTTACTACCAAATAAATCTGGCCTGGGAGCACCGTTGGGTTGCCTGGACTCTGCCAGGTATGGCATAGCATGGGGAGCAATAGGAGCTGCCATGGATTGCTATGATACGGCCTTAAGATATGCCAAAGAAAGAGTACAGTTTGGTAAACCTATTGCCGCCACTCAACTTCAACAAAAGAAGTTGGCCGAAATGATTACGGAAATCACCAAAGCACAATTATTGGCATTTAGATTGGGACAATTAAAAAATGAAGGTCGTGCTACTACTGCTCAAATATCCATGGCAAAACGGAATAATGTGGATATGGCCATTAAGATAGCAAGAGAAGCAAGACAAGTTCTTGGTGGAATGGGAATTACAGGAGAGTATAGTATTATGCGACACATGATGAATTTGGAAAGTGTCATCACCTATGAGGGAACTCATGATATTCACTTATTAATAACCGGTGCGGATATTACAGGACACCAAGCGTTTAAGTAAGATAACCTATTCCTTAGATTAACTTAACACTCTCAAGACATAGGAGTAGTATTTTTGTGCTGTTCGTAATGAACACATGTTCTTATTTTGAGTTAGTTAGTCTAGGCCGGCGGGAGCGTCGGCTTTTTCATTTATATAAACTGATTACGATTTAACCAACCGCATCTTAATTAGTTTACGTATTGTCATGATTCTTTTCAAGTTTTTGGAGTGTATTGGTAGCCCATATGCTTAAGATACTACCTTAACAGAGACACCTATTTCTATTGTAAAAAAGTTTTATAACGATAGAAAGCTATTTCACAACAATTTACGCTCCGTTCACAACAATAAGTTTAAAATTCTAAGGGAAGAAAGTACATTTACCATGTAATAAAACGAAATAAAATTTTTCATTTTCATATAGTGTTCTCGTAAAAGAGTCCGGTCTTAAATGAACGGACTCTTTTTAGTTTGGATACTTTTTAGCTTTGATTTATTGCTTTGGGGTTTGGGTAATTATCGGATTGATCTTCTATAGTCTCATCCATACAGACAAAATCTTTTTCTACTAATAATTCCAATGTAATGCCTGAGTCCAAAACAAAGGAATGAGAGAAACCTACTGTAGTGCTATCTGCCCAATTGGCAACCTCTTTTTTTGGAAAAAAAATAGTTATGGTATTATCCGTGAAATCTGCTTCCAAGTTTTTAATACCCTCTTTAGCATTTAGTATATATGAAAGGGTATTGTTGTTGAATTTAGTTTCGTTACCATAGCTACCAGTTCTGGAGAAGGTTTCTACTTCAGATTTTGTGAGCCTATAACGTATGGAGTTGCCTCTAATTCTAATCTTCATTTTTATCTTTTTTGCTGACTAAACCCTTCGTAAACTCGTTTAAGGTCTCTACTTTTTCTTCAAAATCTCCTTTAATCGTTTTTCTGAACTCGTTTAAGTTCTGCACGAGGTCATCAATGTTTTCAGGTATTACATCCTCAAAAAATTGCCGTAACCGTTTTGCCGTAGTCGGGGATTTTCCATTGGTAGAAATGGCGACTTTTACATTGCCTTTGGTTACGATTCCACCCATATAGAAATCACAAAAAGGGGGGTTATCCGCTACATTCACCAGAATATTCCTTTTCCTACATTCTTCATAGACAAGTTCGTTGACAGAAACGTTGTCGGTAGTTGCCACTACCACATGCTTATCTTCTAAAAATTTATTTTGATACCGGTCTATAACCATTTCAATTTTATATTTGTTTGCCAAGACAATCGTATCTTCTCTAAACATTGGAGAAACCATTTGTACTCTTGCATTGGGACTGGATTTTAATAAAAAAGTCAACTTTTCCAATGCCACATTACCGCCTCCAACAATCAAAATGTTAAGATTGGAAACTTTTAAAAAGATGGGATATAACTCGTTGCTTTCCATTATTGCTTGTAGGGTATTTGGATACTAAATATAATTGATATTTCTTATTAATTGCCTTGCTATAAAAAAGAATCGTCAACCATTACTAGGAAAATATTCTTGTATTGTTTTTTCCATAAATGGAACATTATCCAATGCTTTTTGAGTAAAATTAAAAAGGCTAGAGCAGCGGTCTAAGTTCTGATTTTCATATGTGGTTTTATAATACCTGTCGTTGTTCAAATAATCCGTTAAGGCTCTAAGTCCGTGGATAAAGGGCATAAAGACTGCTCCAAAGCATAATGAATCCAATTCTTCTTTCAATAGAAACAATCCGTTATCGGCAAGACCTTTGATGAAAGCACTGAATAATGACTTATTGAATGTAATCTTATTATTATCCCGTTCATCTTCAGGAGCTGTATTTGCAATTGTGCGTACGGCATCACCAAAGTCATAGAAAAAATAACCCTTCATTAGTGTGTCTAAATCTATCAAACAGAGGGCCTTTCCTGAAATTTTTGAAAATAGGATATTATTCAGTTTAGTATCATTATGGCATATCCGTAATGGTATTTGGGCAAAATCAATTTCTTTTAATTGGACTAAAGTTTTTCTGGCAAAATGAATGGCATTTTTAGCAGTCTCCAATTTTTTGTTTTCCGAAGTTCTCAAGGC
>JBARUM010000279.1:0-1954 GCA_049645725.1 Maribacter sp. | reverse complement strand
ACTTTGTCCTTTACGACAAAGGCAACATTGTCAAATTGAACGGTTTGTCTCTTAGGTCCTGAGAAAATATCAACACCTATCTTAACTCTTCCAACTTTATTGATGTCTATACTTTTTTCATGATTGTTGGGATCATATGAATACCCAAACTCACCCAAATTTATTTCAATAGTTTCCCAACCGCAGGTATTTTTAGTAAAGGAATACTGCCAATTTACATTGTTGGTGCAACAATCATTGGGACCATCTACCAAGACTATATTTATCTTGGTGCCTGGCGCTCCACCACAGTTAATATCCATTTTAAGAAAAACATTGTCTATGGTCTTTCCTTTAAGTTTCTTTTTTGGTATTAATCTGAAGGTAATATCTGACTGGCTTACAATGTAACCCTCGTCCGTTTTACCGTTCCATATTTGTTCGTAAAATTTACCATCGCTATTTGGTTTGGCACTTACCACTCCATGGGAGCCTAAATCTCCATAAGACTGCCAGGAATTTGGCAATATACCTCCACCATCAAAATCGGTTACCAAATATTCGGTCTCATTTTGGGCAAAATTTAGTTGAAATTGAAGAAATGCGATTAGAGGCAAGATTATACTTGATTTTGTAATGCTCATAGTATTTCTATTCAATATTTTAAAGTTCACTTTAATGATGTCATTCAAAAGTAGCACTGGTGTAGCCCGTAGAAAATGCTATTTGTGTTAATAACCGTTGGATTTGATGTCTAGCATACTTTTTATTTATCCTAAGGGATTGAAACCGATGCTAAACTATTTTTAATTTTATATCATAATTTTTGGTACCCTCAAAAACAATAAGGGGATGCTAAAATTTAAAGGGTAAGCAAAATGAGAAGGAGCATACCCTTTGAATACCATATGAATTAAGATAAAAATGTTATGGACAAACCCCAACATCATCAAGATAAAAAGTTCCTGCTACGTCATCTCCGGGACTAATGAACATTTGTACCCTTATATATTGCCCAGTTGGTGTAAAAGGTGAAAAATCAGGTACGCCTAAAGCTCCATCTGGATTGCCGGTAAAACCAGCGGTAGCATCAGAGAAATCAAAACGTAACTCTTCCCAACCACTACCCGAATGGATGACATTAACTTCCGCTTCACGCTCTGTCTCGTTATTAGGATCCTGTTGCACGGTCATTCTAACAGGTACTTCCACGTTTGACCAAAATAATATTCTTACTGTCTTATCATCTGCACTAAAATCTGCAGGAGCTGTTAATTGCATCCCATAGCCATCAAAATTACCCCCACCATCTTGCACGATTTCCAATACATTAGAAGCCTCAGCGTTAGCTCCCGACGGGTCCGGATTTGCGACCACTTGAAGTTCCACACCATTGAAACCAAAAAAGAATGCCCCATTGTTACCATCGTCCCAAGTAAGCGGAGCACCTAAAATTGGAGCACAGGGATCAGCTGGCGGAATTACCTCAAACTGCTGTTCAGTAACCCGATCATTTGGAGCTATAGCATTAATCGTAACAAAGAAATTTTCATTAGACATAGGATATAAGAACGTAAGTTCGCTTTGTAGACCTACGAGTTCAGTTGCATCACCGGGTAATCCGGAAAATACTTCAAATGCAGTTGCTCCAATGGCCGTTGGCCTAACGGTAACAGAAAATGGTGCTTCCATATTGTTAAATGTAATGTTAGCTTGTACCTCTGTAGGCGCAGGACCTTCTACAAGTATGGCATTGAATTCCGTTTCCCTATTACAAGAAAGGGTCAAGGTTAACACTATCGCAAGAATTGCTAATCGCATGGTATTGTTTTATTTACGTTAATCATGTTAATATAGGCAATACTTAAACCCTAAACTCTTAGATTGGATTGTTTAGAACTTTTTTGCAACATTTGAAGCTTAAAATGCGTCAAATATTATTTTAGCTATACTCAAAATAGGCTTTCTTGACATC
>JBARUM010000278.1:0-1674 GCA_049645725.1 Maribacter sp. | reverse complement strand
AAGCTTATTTTGGCGAAAAAGATTTTCAACAATTACGCATCATTCAAAAATTGACTAAAATTCAAAAACTACCAGTTCAAATTATAGGATGTCCTATTGTGAGAGAACCCAATGGACTAGCCATGAGTTCAAGAAATGAAAGGCTGGTGCCCGAATTGCGACTTAAAGCCGGTTTTATATATGAAACGTTAAAAACTGCCAGGCAAAAATTTGGCACGGATAGTGTATTAAAAGTTAAGGAGTGGATTAATAAAGAATTTATTCATCATCCAGATTTCAAAATTGAATATTTTGAAATTACCGATGTAGAAACATTAACCCCCGCCATAAGAAAAGTAAAAAATATAAAATACAGGGCTTTTATAGCCGTTTTTGCGAACGACGTTAGGCTTATAGATAATATAGCCCTGAATTAATTAATTTTGTCCCATGCAAATTGAAGTTGTAAAATCTAAAATTCATCGCGTTAAGGTTACCGGTGCCGATCTTAACTATATTGGCAGTATCACCATTGATGAAGATTTAATGGATGCCGCTAACATAATCCAAGGGGAAAAGGTGCAAATAGTAAATAATAATAACGGAGAACGTTTGGAAACCTATGCAATTCCTGGGCTTCGTGGCAGCGGAGAAGTTACTTTGAACGGTGCCGCATCTAGACGTGTTGCGGTCGGAGACATTTTAATATTGATTACGTATGCGAGAATGGGTTTGGAGGAAGCAAAAAAGTTTAATCCGGCACTCGTATTTCCTAATGAGGAAAACAATCTCTTAAACTGATTTTGGATTATCAAATAAAAAAGACGTTAAAAACAATACTTCCAATAACATTGGGAGTATTTTTAGTTTGGTACTGGTTCGATTCCACGGCCGAGGACGATCGTGAGCAAATTATTCGATACATTAAAGAAGCAGATTTATTTTGGGTAGGTTCTTCCATTCTACTCGGTGTTTTAAGTCATATCTCACGTGCTATTCGTTGGAATTATTTAATAGAGCCCCTTGGTTATAGACCTAAACTTAGGAATAACATACTTATTATTCTAATGTCCTACTTTGCAAATTTGGGAATTCCGAGAATGGGAGAAATATTAAGACCTACAGCACTGGCCACGTACGAGGGAGTGCCCTTTGAAAAAGGTCTGGGCACTATTGTAACAGAGCGTGTAATTGATGTTTTGATGTTGTTCTCTATCATAGCCATAACTTTATTTCTTCAAACGGAAGTTATCCTTGGCTTCATTGAGGAAAGCGGCATAAGCCCCAACGGTATTATAATACTGGCGGCAATGGGTTTGATAGGGCTTTTCTTTTTCTTCATTTTTATTAAACAGTCTAATCACAAAATTGCGTTAAAGATAAAACACATTGTCTACGGGCTAATGGATGGCCTTTTAAGTATCTTCAAAATGAAGAATAAATGGGCATTCGTATTCCATACGTTTTTTATCTGGACCTGCTATATTGGTATGTTTTGGGTAGTTAAATTTACCGTATTAGAAACAGAAGGACTATCCTTAACCCAGCTTATGGTGGCCTTTGTTGCAGGATCTATAGCCATGATGGTAACCAATGGTGGCGTTGGTCTTTATCCCATAATGGTAAGTAAGGCTTTAGCTGTTTTCGGCATCAGTTCCGTATCTGGAGATGCATTTGGTTGGATTATGTGGATTG
>JBARUM010000277.1:0-6421 GCA_049645725.1 Maribacter sp. | reverse complement strand
CCCCATGTCACCCATATCGCCCATCCCGGTAGGAACGTCTACGCCCCATTCCTGTAGCCAGCCGGTCATGGTCTCGATCTCCGGGTCTTGGGCTGCCTCGATCTGTTCAGCCAAATCGACGACCTCGGGCCCGCCTTGGTTGAGGGCCATCTCCGACATATCCACGGCTTGTTGGTGATGCGGAATCATGCTCGTGGTGAACTCCACGTCGGCGTCGTTAAAGGTCTTCGCCGACTCTTGCTCCGTCTGGGCAGGAGCTTGAGGATCGGTGGATTCTGTAGTGCATGCGGACAGCGCGAAGACGGCAGTTACGGCAAGGGCGGGCACGGCGATAGCGCGGTTGTTGAACATGAGTGAACTCCTGATGTCGGAAGGGTTTAAAAGGGAGAGGTTTGGCTCGGGCAGGCCCGAAGCCAGCCGAGGCTGCGTGCTCTCCTCAGATCCGCATCACGCATAACAAGTAAGTGCGTGGACGGGCCCAGAACCGTGTGGGCAGTAGCGGTCGGACTCGAACCGCCGACAGTCCCGATGCACGCGGTGGCCGCGACCGCGCCACAAGCATCACCGCAGCAACTGCGACAATCAAGGCCCCCAGAACTGCCAGACAGGACTGCACCAAAAGGCCCCCGTGACCAGGTCCCGGGTTGTGATGCTCCTGCTCCGATGTCACCGGAGCGCCAATCGGTACGTGACTGCTATCTGGGTAAGAATCTGCCGGAACCACGTGGGCAGACACCTGGGTTGTGCCGGTGAGTTCAGGGGGCTGGGCATGAGAAAACCCAAGGCCGTGCATCAACACCAACCCCACCACCAGCGACGCCAGCGCGACCACCCGCAACCCGCGGTGAGCGTCACCGAGGCCTACGCATCGCTTGAGGTGCCGCACCTATCTCCTCTCTTCCTTCACATCAAGAAGCCGAAGAATCGACCTTTTTACACATGGTAGGCGCGGTCGCTGGGCGAACCGTGGAAGCCCCCGCCTCTAAGCACCAACTGAAATCATGAGAGTCAAAAGAGCACACTGGCGTGCCAGGTCATGGGGCAGGCGTCGAGCACATCAACCCTGCGCGCGAAGCAGGATGAGAATCTACATAGTCAGACCGGGCAGAGACCGATGTGGCGTCGTCTGCGTGGCTGCTTCCTCATTATCCTGTGAGAACGCCGACCACGCCGATGACAATAACGAGGCCCACTGACTTTCGTCGTTGGAACGTAGTCATCAGTCCCTCGGAGCCGGGAGAACCTTGAACCAGCCGAAGGCGGGTGCTCGTTACACTAACTGCGATTGGGGCCTCGGCTGGGTAAAATACTTTGGACATGTTCGACCGCATCAACCACCGCGCTCGACGAGAGAAGGCACAGTTCCAGGCGTGTCATTTAGGGAACCACTTACGACACACGCCAGGCGCGAACGTGTCGAGGCTGTGAAGGGAGGATCGGGTCACCGTATGGGCCGTCCCGGTGATCGTCACCGGGACAGGGGCGGTCAAAGACATCATGAGATTAACTGGGGCACGTGTTGTCGTTCACTGATCGTTTCTAGCCCGCTCGATGTAGGCGGGTACTTTGCGCACCAACGCTCACCGAGGCGAAGTCGAAAGCGGTGCCCTACCCCTCGCTAGAAGACCTGATTGCGAGGCCCACCCCTGCGGTGGCGATCAGACCGTGGTGGTGATGTGTTCGAGGCTGAGGCGTTCGGTGACCGCATCACGTAGCCGGTTCACCGCGCGGGAGTGTCTGCGTTGCGCGGCGTCATAGCTGATGCCGAGTTCGTCGGCTAGGTCATAGAGCCGGATTTCAGTGGCGTCGTGGGCTAGGTGCATCCGGGCGAGCAGTCGAACGTCTGCGGGGCTGAGGGCTTCGGTGTCTAGGGCCCAGGTGAGTGTCTCGATGAGCCGGGCGGTGGGTTCTTCTCCAGCGTTGTCGCCCCAGGCGGGGGAGCCGAGTGCCTCTAACCCCTGGTGGTCGGGCTCGGGGAGATCTCGGGGTCCGGGCTGCGGGAGCCGGCGCAATGCCTCGAGGGAGAGGTTGCCGGCTACTCGCGTGCGTAGGTGCAGCGGGTAGCTGCGGATCGCTTCCCACGCTGCAGCCAGGGTGCTCTCTACCGGGTCGGTGACACCACGTGCGGCCGCAGTGTTCGACAGGCGCCGGATCTTGCCGAGGAAGGCCTGCAGCACCGCCCTGCCGGCGAGGTCGTCTCCCTGGGCGCACAAATCTAGTAAGGCGATGAGGATGTGGTCGCTGGTGTGCGCGGGGGAGCGGCGGTTGGCATCGAGGACATCCTCGGGTGTGGGGTGCCGAGCAAGGACGGAATGCGCGCCCCACGAGTCGGGACATGCCTGGGTCCCGAGGGTGTCCCATTCGCGGTTCAGCTGCCCGTATAACCCGGTCCGGAGCCGGGTTCGGCTGTCGGTGGAGCGGGTGCGGGTGGGTGTGGTCGCCATCAGTGTTTCCCCCTGAGGTGGTGGGCCAGTCACCTGCAGGTTTGTCAAGGCCCCCTTGCCACAGACCTCGCAGCCGCCGCACCTGGACCCCTAGACGCCCCACCCGGACCGCTGAGGGGTTTGCGGTAAAACAGCAGGTCAGGCCCCTAGTTGGAGGGGTCACAGAAATTGGGCGGAAAAAAGTTGTGGTTGATCGGTCCGAATCGGCCCGTCGGGCCTACCTACCAGGGGTAGAGCACAGACGAGCCGATGGGATAGCCGATGAACCCTGCACGAACGACAGAGCAGATCGATGAAGAGCAGGTCTGGGACGCCAGCCACGCACTGGCGATGAGACTGCGCGTCGACAAGCTGCTCAAAGACGCCGAGCAAGCCCCCGGCCTGGCCGTCAAGCAGCTACAGGCGATCTCTGATCTGGTCACCACCGGGCGGCTGGCCGACGCCGACGCAGCCTGGCAGCGGCTCTATCCCCAGGAGCAGCTGCCATGACCGGCCGCAAGAAGCCCACCCCTCCCGTCCGGCCCCGCCTGGGTGGGCACACCACGGGAGTGGACCAAGCCCCAGATCCCGCCCGTGAGCGTTCACGGTGGCTGCGCTGGATCCCAGTCCGGCGCCGCGCCGTCGCTGATAGTGACATTGAGGGTGAGGGTGATCAGGAGCGTTCACCCACCGCGACCAGTGGCGAGCAGATCTCCGCAAAACTGACCGCCGGCGCCATCAGGATCTCTCTGGCTCTGGCCCTGGTCTGCGGTCCCCTCTCGGCTGCTTGGCTCGGATGGGCAGCCACGAACCCCGCCCCAACGGCCGCTATCGCGAGCGCTGAGGTAGCGGATCCCGCGGGGCAGGCTGCCGCGGAGGAGATGGCACAACGTGTGGTGGTCGCGTGGTTGGGCGCGACCCGTGAGGACTCTGAAGAGCTGTACGCGCTGGTGGGTCAAGCCGACGGGGTTACCTTGCCGAAAGAGCCGCAGAGGGTGTCATCGGTGCGCGTGGCCAGCATCACTGCGGACGGTCCCGACTTCTCCGTGGTGGTTGCGGCCACCGTCACGGCAGTCAAAGACGAACCGCTGCGTCGGTACTTCCAAGTCCCAGTCCGGGTCGAGGGGGAGTCGGTGGCGGTGCTGACGCTGCCGGCACCGGTCACCGGGCCGACCATTGCCGCGGCGCCGAATCTGGCCTACCGAGAGCAGCTGGCCACGGACCCGTTGCTGTCCCAGACCGTCGAGCAGTTCTTGGCGGCCTATCTGACCGGTGTGGGTGATGTCTCCCGCTACCTCACCCCGGGCACAGCCATCACGGCAATCGAGCCGGCGTTGGCCAGCGACCTCACGATCGATGACATCACCGGGGATCGAGAGCTGGATTCTGAAGAAGCACCCACAGATGGCGACACCCTCCAGGTACTGGTCACCGCCACCGGAACCGTGTCCAAGACCCAATCGAGCACCGTCACGTACGCGCTGTCCCTGACTGCTCGTGCCGGGCGTTGGGAAGTCACCTCTATCGACTTTTCACCTCTGATCGGGTCCCAGACCGACGAGGGGCCCGCACCTGACCTAGATCCATCCACCGATTCCACCCAAAGCACCACCACCCCATAGGAGAACACCATGTCCATGCTCATCACGCTCACTCAGGAAGCCAGCACGGCTCTTGCTGCGGGGCCGCCCATACCCACCCAGGACGGAATCTTGGACTGGGTCGATAACGCCGCAGCCCGGACCACGTCCACAGGCCGGAACGTTGCGATCGCCGCGGCGGTCATCTTTGTCATCATCGTCATGGTCAGCTCAAAGATGGCCATGACCAAGGTCATCGTGGCCGGGCTCAGCGCCGGCGTCTTCATCTGGATCGTTTACAACGTCACGGACATTGAAGACCGCGTCGATAACGAGGTCAACGCTCACAGCTCGGCGGTCATCCAGATCGTTCAACCGCCCGGTGAGATCCCCGAGCTGCGACACGCCGCCTAACCCTTTTTCAGATCAGGAGCAATACACCTATGCCTGCCACGACCTCCGATGAGGCTCCCCAAGTCGTCAAGTGGTTCACCCGAGCCCGCAAGTTCCCGCAGCTGGTCGGGAAAACTCACGACGGCAAAGCCATCTGGGGTGGCCCGTATACGTTCACCCAGGTTTTCGCGGTCGTGGGCATCTTGCTGTTGGCCTCCCGCACCACCACGGTGTGGGCTCACTTCGGGTTCGTCGGGAACATCTTGACCGCCGCTGGGGTCGCCTACGCGACAGCATGGGCGCTCGGCAGACTGCCTGTCGGGGCCCGTAACCCGGTCTGGGTCGTGCTCGGCACCTTGCGGTCTGTGAACTCACCAACCACCGGGCGACTGGCAGGCAAACCCATCCGCATCGCTAAGCCCCACCGGGCCAGGTCCCGCCTGTCCATCACCGAGCCTGCCCTGAGACCGGCCCCAGCGCTTCCTGTGGCCCAGGTGTCCTCCCCGCAACCCGCGCCGGCCGTCCCTACCGGCTCGGGTCCTTCGCCGTCAGTGGTGCAGCGCCTCCTGGCCACCCAAACCTCACCCGACGAAAGCTGAGCGCGATGCGCATCCCCACACGATCGATGAGCGCGAACCTGCGCTGGACCCGTTCTGGCGCCGTTTGGGCCGACTGGATCCTCACCGGCGTGCCCTACGGTCTGCGACCGGTCAAAGACAAGATGACCGTTCGTGGGTTGCACCAGGCGTTGTTCCGCGCCTTGCCCGGAGAATCGCTGCTCCTGGGGTTGTGTTCTGGGCTCGACCCGGCAGCAGTGGTGGAAAAGATGCTCGAAGGCGTAGATCTCGCCGACTGTCCAGAGTGGGTCGCCGAGTGCGAAGCGACCCTGGACTCCTTGGACATGCTCGGCCCGGGTCAGCGGATCTACTGGCTCTCGGTGCCGCTGGGAGTCGACAAGGTCATAGATCGGGTCAAGGAGCCGGCTCGTGCGGCCATGACCGACTTTCGAGACGCCCTCGGTTTGCCGCGCTCACCGATCAGTTCTGCCGACATCGCACGCCGCCAAATGCAAGCGGCCCGAGTTGCTGAGAGCATCCCGGGCCCGTTCAATCCGGTACCGGCCACCCCCGCTCAAATGGTGTGGCTGCACCAGCACACCCTGCGCCGAGGCCTGTTTCAGGACCTCGACCTTCCCGGCGCCGACGACAGAACCACAGATGAGTTGCTCGCGCCCAAGTCAGGCGCCGCCCTCGGCGAGCCCATCCTCGACGAAGGCGGGCAAACCGACCCCGAGGCCACCAAGGCGACCCGGCTGAACCCCGCCAAGCACAAGTACCTCAAAGTGGTCGACGCGGCCGCAGCCACCGACGATGCAGCCACCAGCTACCAGTGCCACCTCGTGATCTCCGATGTCCCGTCTGGGGGGATGGTGTTCCCCGGCAGCGAACTCATCGGTCGCATCGATGAGACCGGGTTGGACGTGGACTGGGCGATGCGTTTGACCGTTCGCTCCAGTGCCACGGTGGCCCACCGCAACCGCAAGGCCCTGAAGAATCTGCGAGAGCAATACGATCAGCGCTCCGGTGAGGTCTCACACGGGCTGAACATGCTCGACCAGGTCGCCGATGACCTCGCCGAGTACGACGCCATCTTGACCAACGACAAACTCGAAGTCGAGGCCCAAGCAACCACCATTTTCTGCGTCGCAGCACCCGACCCGGACAACGTGCGAGCCCAAGCCCGGGCGCTCAGCGACTACCTCAGCGAGACCGGCTACAAGCTCACCGCGCCCTTGGGCTACCAAGAAGAGCTCTGGTGGGCCATGCACCCCGGCGTCGCCTCCACCCGGGCCGTGCGCGAATTCGCGCAGATCACCACCAGCAAGAACCTCGCTGCGACTATCCCGCTAGCCAGCGTCCACCTCGGCGACAACAAAGGAACCCTGCTCGGGGTGAACATCGCCCACGGCCCCCTTTTCGCCGAGAACGTGCCCTGCGGGCCGACCTCGGTGGTGCTGCACGACCT
>JBARUM010000276.1:0-2161 GCA_049645725.1 Maribacter sp. | reverse complement strand
CTTACAAGAGAGTGCGGGCCTACAAAGGAAGCGCAGGTATAGACTTGGTCAGTATCGAGCAAATCGAGACCAACCTGTCCGAAAACCTGTATAAGCTCTGGAACCGTATGGCATCGGGAAGCTATTTCCCCCCTCCGGTCAAAGAAGTGGAGATTCCCAAAAAGGACGGAAAAGTCCGAAAACTGGGAATACCTACCGTAAGTGACCGAATCGGGCAAATGGTGGTCAAGATGTTTTTAGAACCTCGTTTGGAAAAGGAATTCAGTCAAAATTCATTTGGTTACAGACCTAAAAAGAGTGCGCATCAAGCACTTGAACAGGTCAGGGAAAACTGCTGGAAAACAGACTGGGTAATTGACCTGGACATTAAAGGGTTCTTTGATAACATCGATCATGACAAATTGATGCTTGCCGTAGAGAGACATGTACCCGAAAGATGGGTCAGACTTTATATAGCACGGTGGCTGGCATGCCCAGTAATGACCAAATCTGGAAAATTAATCGTAAAACATGGAAAAGGAACTCCGCAGGGTAGTGTTATAAGCCCCTTATTAGCGAATCTCTTTCTGCATTACGGGTTTGACAGATGGTTGGAACAGATTGACGGAACAGTAAGTTACACACGTTATGCCGACGACGTTATCGTAAACTGTAAAAGTCAAGAACATGCAGAACGAACACTAAAGGCTATCCAAAACAGAATGCACCGAATTGGGTTGGAGTTACATCCGGAAAAGACCAAAATTGTGTACTGTAAGGACTATCGCAGAAAAGGAAATTATCACAACGTCAAGTTTGATTTTCTAGGCTATTCTTTTCAACCTAGGACTTCCAAATCTAAAAAACGAAGTGGGCTGTTTCTAGGCTTCGATTGTGGCATTAGTATAAGTTCGAGAAAACGCATTTCGGATAAGTTAGGAGAACTTAAAGTACATAGAATGACCTCTAATAGTATTGTAGGTATTGCCAAAATCCTTAATCCCATGATTAGGGGATGGATCAATTACTACGGGAAATTCAGGAAATCCATGCTCCACGGAGTCTTCAAACTATTGAACAATCGTTTAGTGAAATGGGCAAGAAAAAGGTATAAACGTTATAAGACCAGTATAAAACGTGCATACAAATGGTTCTTTAGAATTCAGGAGCAGTTTCCTAATCTATTTTACCATTGGAAAATGGGATATACAAAGTGAAAACGTTAATTTAGATTTGTATAACAAGAGCCGTATGATGGGAGACTATCACGTACGGTTCTGTGAGAGGCTTGGGGTGAAATTCCCCTTGTCTACTCGACTACGAGACGTTGTACCCAATCTTGAGACATATTAATCAATGAAGAAATATTTGATAATCTTTTTTACATTAATAATCTTTTCATGTCAGGAAAATGGACTGAAATACGAGGAGATTGATTTTGAAACTAGAAAAATTGTTTTATCATCTTGGTCGGACTTTGAAAACCCTACTTTAACTAGAAAATCGGAGACAGAAAAAAAATTACACTATCTCTATGAATTAAAGATTAAGGAATACCAAGAGGACTTAATCAAAAACATGGATATTTTGGATTCTTTAAACAACCATAAAGAAGAATGGTTCAAGAACATTGAAAAATGGCAAAAGGAGAGAGAAGAAAAAGCCAAAACGGAGGCGGAAAAAGAAAATTTGCATGTATTTTATCCTAGCGTCAAATCCGAATTTGAAGACATTCTTAGGTCAAATCAATTTAACAGGGAAAGCAATAAAAGAGAATTGGATTCAATTTCAGCGCTTTATAAGAAAATCTCGCAGGACGTTACTTACCATGAAATTAATTATGAAATTCGTGAACTTTCAAAAAGTGGAGATTTTAATTTAATCCAAAATTTGAGAGTATGGGTGGACAAAGATTCTAATGTTTTTGACCACTTATTTTTGGACTTGCCACAGAGAACAGAATAAAAAAGACTGTGTACAACAAAGCCTAAACGTAATGCGGACTTTAGGGCAAAATAGTAAGGTCTGTGTATATTTATGAAGTCGCTAAATCTTTGGGATTTAGCTTTGGACAAGAAAAAAATAAATCAAAACCAAAAGCTTTAGCTTCGTGCGCAGACGGAAACGAAAGGTTTCCTTGCTCCCGCACTACGCTTAGCCCAACCGTTGCCAACAATACAAC
>JBARUM010000275.1:0-4335 GCA_049645725.1 Maribacter sp. | reverse complement strand
GTATTACAAAGTGGAGTTTACTATTAGCAAGGTTTGGAACCGGTTTTTTCTTGGCCGGCATCTATCCCGTAGGGATGAAAATTGCGGCGGACTATTATGAAAAAGGTCTTGGAAAGGCCTTGGGTTTTTTGGTAGGTGCTCTAGTTCTAGGTACTGCCCTACCTTATATCATAAACGGAACTGTTTGGGGTAAAAACCCAGGTATTGTAATAGTAATTACATCTTCACTTACTATTTTTGGCGGTATACTCCTGTATTTTTTAGTGCCAAACGGTCCTTTTCGCAAAAAAAGCACACACCTAAAACTATCCGCTGGACCACAACTTTTTAGGACCCCCAATTTTAAAAAAGCAGCCTTTGGTTATTTTGGACACATGTGGGAACTGTATGCATTCTGGGCGTTTACCCCATTTGCCATTAATACCTTTAATATCCTTTCCGCAAGCTCCCTTTCCGTTCCGCTATGGACAGGTATCGTTATTACACTGGGGAGCATTTCCTGTGGAATTGGAGGCATACTTTCGCAACGGTACGGTAGTAAAAAAGTTGCATTTATAGCCTTACTGATTTCCGGGGTTTGCTGTATTATTTCTCCCCTACTGTTTCAATCTTCAGAGCTATTATTTTTAGGCGGATGGTGTCTGTGGGGAATGGCCGTTACGGCAGATTCGCCTCAATTTTCCAATCTTGTGGCTTCGTCAATTTCGCCTGAGCTAAAAGGTACGGGGCTAACCTTGGTGAATTGTATTGGTTTTGCAATTACTATCGCTAGTATTCAACTCTTATCCACATTATCCAACGTAATTGAATCTAACTATATATTTCTAATCTTGGCATTAGGTCCAATTTTTGGCCTGTGGCATTTAAATGATCATAAATCCGATTAATTTTTAATACATTGTAATTTCAAAAAAAATGAAAAATGAAAAAAAATCTACTACTAGTTTTCCTTTTGGCAACACTTCAGACTTATGCCCAAACGGACCAACGTATTTATGATATTATCGATGCTATCTCCGCAGAGCGAATTGAAAAAGATATCACTACACTCGCTAATTTTGGAACACGGCATACCCTAAGCGATACCGTCTCCCAGACCCGTGGAATTGGAGCCGCAAGACGGTGGATTAAAGCCGAGTTCGAGAAAACATCAGCAGCTTGTAATGGGTGTTTAAATGTAATCTATCAAAAAGATTTAGTAAAAAAAGGCGCTAACCAGCGCATTGTAAAAGATGTAGAAGTTGTTAATGTTTTGGCGATTCAAAAAGGAACAAAATATCACAACCGATACATTATAATGAGTGGTGATATTGATTCTCGTGTAAGCGACCCTACAAATTTTACAGATGATTCTCCAGGCGCTAACGACAATGCCAGTGGTATGGCAGGCGCTATAGAGGCAGCTCGCGTATTGTCCAAGTACAAATTTGAGAACAGCATTATCTACATGGGTCTTTCTGGTGAGGAACAAGGTCTTTTTGGAGGTGGCGGAATGGCGGCTTATGCAAAAGAACAAGGCTGGGAGGTCATCGGTATTTTTAATAATGATATGATCGGGAACATTACCGGTGTTGACGGAATTACCAGTAGTACCGATTTTAGGATTTTCTCAGAACCTGTTCCTCCTACGGAAACTGAAAAAGAACGTAATGCGCGTCGCTTTTACGGTGGAGAGGTAGACGGCGTTTCCAGACAGTTGGCTCGCTATGTTCATAAAACGACCAAAACCTACATGCCGGATATGAATCCCATGATGATATACAGACTGGACCGTTTTGGCCGTGGAGGCCATCACAGGCCTTTTAACGATGCCGGCTTTCCTGGAATACGCATTATGGAGGCGCATGAGAACTACACCCAACAACATCAAGATATTCGTGTAGAAGATGGTATTGCCTATGGTGACGTACTGGAACATGTAAACTTTGACTATGCTGCAAAACTTACGGCTGTAAACGCCATTAACATGGCCTCATTAGCTTGGGCGCCACCAGCACCAAAAGAAGTGAAAATTGGCGGTATCGTGGAACCGGCTGCCAAGTTTCAATGGAGCAAGGTAGATGGCGCCAAGGGTTATAAAATATACTGGCGAGACACAACTTCCCCAACTTGGGACTATAGCCGCTATGTGGGCGATGTTGCGGAGTTTACTTTAGATGGCATTGTAATTGATAATTACTTCTGCGGTGTATCGGCCGTAGGAGCGGACGGATTTGAAAGTCCCGTAGTATTTCCTAACGGAATTTTCAGATAATCCAATCACTAAACTATACCATTACTGTCTGTGGCAAAACGCCTGAAGAAGGTAAAACTGAAGGGGTATAACTTTATAAAGACTAGATCATGAGGAAAAATATATTTCTTGCAACCGTATTATTCACATCGATAATTATAGTGCAAGCACAAGAATTTACCAAGCAAGACACACTTCGTGGAAGCATTACAGGCGAGCGTGCCTGGTGGGACCTAAATTATTATCATTTGGATATTGAGGTAAAGCCTGATGAGAAATTCATCTCCGGTAGTAACACAATTAGATACAAGGTTTTAAATGAGGAACAGGTATTGCAGGTAGATTTGCAACCTCCCTTGAAAATTGAAAAAGTAACCCAAGACGGGAGGGAACTCGTTTTTGAATCCAAGGTAAATGCACACTTCGTTAAACTGGAAAAACCTCAAAAAGTAGGTGATTATAATGAAATTGTAGTCCATTATTCCGGAAAACCCAAGGAAGCGGTGAGAGCCCCTTGGGACGGTGGTTTTTCTTGGAAAAAAGATGATAATGGAAAACACTTTATCGCTACCTCCTGTCAAGGTTTGGGAGCCAGTGTTTGGTGGCCCAATAAAGACCATATGTATGATGAGGTAGATAGTATGCTCATCAGTGTAAAAGTTCCCAAAGATTTAATGAATGTCTCTAATGGGAGACTCCGTAAGATAGAAGAACAGACCACTACCAAAACCTATCATTGGTTTGTAGCTTCTCCTATTAATAATTATGGGGTAAACGTAAATATTGGGGACTATGTTCATTTCGGCGAAAAGTATGATGGCGAAAAAGGTGTTTTAGATTTGGACTATTATGTCCTTAGGGATAATCTAGAAAAGGCTAAAGAACAATTTAAGGACGTGCCAAAATTAATGAAAGCCTTTGAGCATTGGTTTGGCCCCTACCCTTTTTATGAGGATAGTTTTAAGCTGGTAGAAGTACCGTATTTAGGTATGGAGCATCAAAGTTCCGTTACCTACGGCAACCAATACATGAAGGGCTATTTGGGTAGAGACCTTTCCAATACGGGATGGGGCCTTAAATTTGACTACATCATTATACATGAAGCAGGTCACGAGTGGTTCGCCAATAATATTACCTATAAGGATATTGCGGATATGTGGGTTCATGAAGGGTTTACCACCTATTCGGAAAACCTATTTGTGGACTATCATTACGGTAAACAAGCAGGTAATGAATATGTAATTGGTATACGTGGTAATATAAAAAATGAAAGTCCCATCATTGGCGTTTATAACGTTAATAAAAGAGGAAGTGGAGATATGTACCCCAAAGGTGCCAATATGCTCCATACCATACGCCAGGTTATCAACGATGATGAAAAATGGAGGGAAATCCTTAGAGGCCTGAACAAAGATTTCTACCATCAGACAGTGACTACAAAGCAAGTAGAGGATTATATTTCAAGAAAATCCGGAATGGATTTTTCCAAGATATTTGACCAATACTTACGTACGGTAAAGATTCCGGTATTTGAATATGAAATGAAAGATGGCAATGTAATTAAATACCGTTATACCAATATCGTTGAAGATTTTGCCATGCCTATACGCGTATATGTGGATGGTGAGGAGCTTTGGTTACAACCAACCGCGGAGTGGAAAACGGAAGAGGCCAATCCAAACGCTACAACTTTTAAAGTAGATCAGAATTTTTATATAGAGAAAAAAGAACTTTCAGATAAGTAAGCCTAGTGTTTATTTATGCAGACCTCACTAATTTTATAGGTAGAATAGCATCAATGATGCTATCCTATTGTTACCTGCAATTATGAACAACCTCATAAAAATGAAATATTCATTAATAATTTTCCTACTGTTCTTAACTGTTAATTTCAGAGGTCAGCATCCTAACGAACTAACTGAATTGAAATCAATTATTGCTTCCGATACATATCCCAAAATTGATGGATTAATTATTTCCCAAAATGACAACATACTCTTCGAAGAATATTTCAATGGTTTCGCAAGAGAAAGCCTGCACGATACTCGCTCTTCATTTAAGTCAATCACAAGTTTACTTGCAGGTATAGCTATCGACAAAGG
>JBARUM010000274.1:0-2290 GCA_049645725.1 Maribacter sp. | reverse complement strand
CAATTGGGATGTTGATTTTTTGAAGAAACATCATTATGCATCTAAAGAAAATTTTAAGACACTGACTGATTGGAAGGACAATGCCAAAGATGATATAAAATATTATTCAGGAACTGCTATTTATTCCAAAACAATAAAATTACCAAAGGTTAAAGATGGGGTTAAGACATTTTTGGATTTAGGACAAGTAAAAATTGTTGCTGAAGTTTTGGTAAACGGAAAACCTGTAGATGTACTTTGGAGGGAACCTTTTATAGCCGATATTTCTGATTATGTTAAAAAAGGTAAAAATCTTATAGAAGTTGAAATAACCAACCAATGGTCTAACCGAATGATAGGAGATAAGAATTATTCAGGTGATTACCTTGGTTATAAGCAGCCTAGTTATTTTCCCTCAGAAAATGACAAAATGCCATATTGGTATATCAAAAATGAACCAATGCCAGAAGGGCCAAGAACAACTTTTAATACTTACAAGTTCTACGATAAAGGAGATGATTTAATGCCTTCAGGAATGTTAGGGCCGGTTACCATTTCTTTTAAACAAAGAAAAAAAATAAATATAACTCAATAGAAAATGAAAAAAGTAAATTTTGCAATACTTACTTTATTAGTATTTAATTTCTCCTTGGGTCAAAACAATACAAAAAATTTAATAGGTATTGAATTTGTTAATCCAGATAAAGATAACAGACCAAGTACATGGATGCATGTTATGAACAGTAACTTGAGCAAAGTGGGATTAACAAAAGATTTGGAAGCTATGGCCGATGTAGGTATAGGTGGCATCATCTTGTTTAACGTATCAGCTTTTATCAAAAATGGCGATGAGAAGTTCAATTCTACAGAACATCTTGATAAAATTGGTCACGCTGCGGCAGAATGTGAACGATTGGGCTTAAGTTTTGGGGTACATAATTGCGATGGTTGGACGTCTAGTGGCGATCCTTGGGTAACAGCAGAGCATTCTACGAAACAAATTGTTCACCGTGAAATGGTTGTAAAAGGAGGTGATATAAACGTACAATTACCTGAACCAACAAAACGTAGTGATTACTATAAAGATGTATCGGTTATTGCATATCCGGCCTTAGATGCTGAAGTTATAGAATCTAAAATTACACCAGAAGTAACTAGTTCAAGTTCAGATTTTAATACAGATATGATTATTGATGGCAAGATTGATGATTTGAAGGCCAAAGTAATAGCTAGTGACGGTAATGAAACTATCAAATTTAATGCGGAAGTAAATTTAGCCGATAGCGATAGAAAGTATTGTAATGACGAAATTAGTTTTGCATTAGACTATCAAATTTATAAGGACAAAACGGTAATCAAAGCCAAAAGGCCTTCTAAGAAAAGGACTGGAGACACTTTAGTACTACCCTTAATTTCGCCCACTGGAGAAAAGGTTATTCAAACTTCAGAAAATTCGGTTGAATTTCACAAAGCAGAAGGTGTTGTTGTGGATACATCAAATGTTGCCATAAAGATAAAAAACACACAGGCAGAACGCATATTTAATCAAGTTCCTGGAATGGAAGTTGTGCCTTTGCTCCTTGTATTTCATAAAGAAATAGCCGAGATAAGTTGTACTATACAAATAAGCTGAATTATAGAATAAATCAAACTAACTATTTATACCCAGTATGCAAAAATCAAGAATTATACTTTTTTTAGTAGCACTAATAGTTAATGCTGCCTTTTCTCAAAATCCAATCCTTAAAGATATGGGTGTATCAGATCCCCATGTTAGAGTGTTCAATGATACTATTTATTTGTATTCAGGCCACGATGCAACCGTAGAAGATAAGACCTGGGTTATGAAAGACTGGCGCGTTTTTTCAACTACCGATTTAGTCAATTGGAAAATTCGCGATACGATAAGTCCAAAAGAAAACTATATGGACAATAATAGCACCGATTGTTGGGCGAGTGATGCTACTACAAGAAATGGTAAATACTATTTTTATTTTTCTGACAGAAAGCGCGGCGTTGGGGTCATGACTTCCACATCTCCAGTAGGCCCTTTTGAAGATGCTTTAGATAAACCTCTGGTATCTCCTATGCATGACCCAACTATTCTCATTGATGACGATGCGGGAAGAACACCTTATTTAATTTATGGTGATAAAGAAGGTGGCGGTTTCCATATAGCTAAGCTTAACGATGATATGGTCTCTACATCAGAGATGGCTCGACCTATTCAAATTAATGGGGCAGAATGGGAAAATGCTCCAGAATGGATGGACAAGAATTATATGTTCAAACATAACGATACGTATTACCT
>JBARUM010000273.1:0-4213 GCA_049645725.1 Maribacter sp. | reverse complement strand
TTTTTTAATAAAATTGATAAATATTTCATTCTTTTTAACAAGATGGTAATATTATGACTTGGTTGCTTTTGTTTATGTATTTTTTACAAAAGTTTAACAAAATGATTATAATATTAAAGATTTATCTGACAGATGGGTATAAAAAAAGCCGCATGAAGCGGCTTTTTATTTATGAGGGTTTTAGTTTTAAATGCTTAATTATTTGTAGTATCTGGAATCATTACTTTGTTCAGAACGTGGATTACGCCATTATTGGCTTGTACGTCCACAGCAATAATTCCGATATCATCTGTACCTGAGCCATCGGTTACATCAGCTATGTTATCACCCGTTCCAGGTAGTGTTATTGCAATTTCATCACCTTCAAGCGTTGTTGCGGTTGTGGTTCCGTCTGCCGTTAGGTCCGTTGAACGCACATTTGCGCCGGCAACAACATGATGCAACAATACTTGGGTCAATACTGTTTCGCCAGGAATTTCCGCTAAAGCTGCGAACGCATCGTTATTAGGAGCAAATACTGTAAAATCAGGATTTATATCATCTCCATTCCCACCTTCTGTTCTTGATAGAATTCCAGCAAAATCCGTCGCTGGTGTCAATTCGGTCAAAGCCGTTACTAAGGTAGAGAAGTTTGGATCTGCAACGGCGAAAGTTACGACCGTTGGTAAATCTATTACTGCGTCTACGGCATGTATGATTCCGTTTGTAGCAACGATATCGGCAATTGCAACGTTGCTTACTCCATTTAATGCTACACCATCATCAGTGTTCACGTAGATACTCAAATTATCTCCGTCCGTATTTGTTGCCTCGGTGGTAAAATAGGTGTTCGATAGACTTGCTTCGTTCGCGGCTGCTCCTTTAATTACGTGGTTTGCCAATATGGTATTTAAATCATTATCACTGGCAAAACCTTCAAAAGCGGCATTGACCGGTGCAAAAACCGTAAAAGTTTCGGCATCATCAGATAACAAGTCAGTAAACGTTGTATTACCGCCGCTGGTTAAGGCGTCAACTAAAGAAGTTAAACCAGTATTGGCAACGGCATGATCTACGATATTAGGCAAATCTATAACATCATCTACGATATGTACTACTCCGTTAAAGGCCTTGTTATCCGCTCCGTTTTCAGTTACTGCGGCGTCCGCATTAATGAGTACCCCGTCTGCCGTATCAATGTATAAGCTCAAGTTGGCTCCATCTGGGCCAGCTGTAGAAAGTGATGATTGATAACCAGTCGTTAAATCTGCGGCTAAAAAAGTACCGCTAACTACGTGATTAAGTAATACCTGGGTTAAAACATCAACAGGAACATCCCCCAGCGTAGCATAACTATTGTCTTCTAAGAATGCCTCGAAAGCTTCATCCGTTGGCGCAAATACGGTAAAAGGTCCATCTTCCGCTAATACAGTTGGTAAATCGCCATCAGCTGCCTGAAGTGCAGCTACCAAATTACTCAATGTGGGTACGCTAATTGCTAAATCCGTAATGGAGCTTAGTAAAACTCCTTCCAAAGCATCTAGGGCAGCTTGGGGAAGTAAAACTTTGTCGATTAGATGAACAACACCATTAGTGGTTGTTACATCTGCAGTTGTAACATTCGCGATTTCGCCTGCGGCATCAGTAAAAGAAGCACCGCCGGTAAGACTAACTGTTAAGGTCTCGCCTTGCAACGTGGTTATGGTTTCCCCTTCAATTAAATCTCCTGAGGTTACGGCGCTTCCAGCCACTACATGATACGTTAATATTACAGCTAACAAATCTTGTAGTTGCTCGTTGTTAAAGTCATCAAGTGAATTAAACCCATCCAATCTCGCTAAAAGACTAGTGAATGCATCATCGGTAGGTGCTAGAACCGTAAAAGTTCCAGTTTCATTGCTAAGGGCAACTATTAAGTCATTATTAGCACTTTCGTCGGCTTTTGAGAGCGCAGCAACAAGGCTGTTTAGTGAAGAATTAGCTTGAGCTGTCTCAACAATATTTCTTTCATTTAGAACTGGGCCATCAGGACCGTCGTCGTCACTACAGGATACTCCAAGTATTAGGAGAAAAACATAAAAAGTAGATTTTAAAATTCTTGGTAATGTTTTCATTTAAATTGTTTTTTGGATTAAAGATAAATTGTTTAAAAGTTTTTTATTTAGACAAAACAAAATCAGAATTTAGAAAGACCCGATTTTTGAACAAATTTGATTAATTAAGGGTAAAATTTTACGATTATGACAAAAATTCAATTCTAAAATAATATATGTTCTATCTTTTGTATAGATGACAATATTATAAATTGGTTGCTTTTGTTTATTTAATTTTTGTAAAAGTTTAACAAGATTATAGTTATAAAGCCCTTTTTGTTAACAAAAGAGAACAAAAAATTGGAATAATTCAGGTTTCAGTAAGTGTTTATAAAACTTTAGGTGGTTAGTAATTTCGTATTTTTACACCTACAAATATGGTGGTATGAAAAAAGTAGTTGTTGGACTTTCTGGAGGAGTAGATTCTAGTGTGGCCGCCTACCTATTAAAAAAAGACGGCTATGATGTTATTGGACTTTTTATGAAAAACTGGCACGATGATTCCGTCACAATTTCAGAAGAATGTCCTTGGTTAGAAGATAGTAATGACGCCCTCATTGTGGCTGAGAAATTAGGAATTCCTTTTCAAACGGTAGATTTAAGTGCAGAGTACAAAGAACGTATTGTGGATTATATGTTCAGAGAATACGAAATGGGAAGGACACCCAATCCAGATGTTTTATGCAACCGTGAAATTAAGTTTGATGTATTCTTAAAAATCGCACTGGAATTAGGAGCGGATTATGTAGCAACGGGGCATTATTGTCGTAAGGGTAGTGTAGTAAATGAGCAGGGTGTTGAAACCTTTAGGCTTTTGGCGGGTAGAGACGAGAACAAAGATCAGTCTTATTTTTTGTGTCAGCTGTCACAGGAGCAGCTAGCGAAAACACTTTTTCCAATAGGAGAGCTTACGAAACCCCAGGTAAGGGAAATAGCAACTGAAATGGAATTGATTACCGCCGATAAAAAGGACTCACAAGGATTATGTTTTATTGGTAAAGTACGATTACCTGAATTTTTACAGCAACAATTAAAACCAAAAAAGGGTAAAATTGTAGAGATACCCTCAACGGTCGAAAAGTATAAACAAGAAATTCCCTTATTTAAGGACAAAACTTCCGAATTAGCATTTTATTCAGCGAAACCCGAGTATTCCATTGATGATGGACTCGTAGTTGGAGAACATCAAGGAGCACATTATTTTACCAAGGGACAGCGAAAAGGACTTCACGTGGGTGGTACCAAGGAGCCGCTTTTTGTGATTGATACCGATGTAAATGAGAATATTATTTATACGGGACAGGGTAAAGCTCATCCTGGGCTCTATCGTAGAACCCTATTCGTTAAAAATGAGGAGGTACATTGGATCAGACCAGACCTGGAACTTAAAACAGATGGGAAAATGAAGGTCATGGCCAGGATTAGGTACCGTCAAAACCTACAGAAGGCGATATTATATCAGGTCGAATCAGGTATTTATGTAGATTTTGAGGAAAGACAATCCGCAATCACGGAAGGACAATTTGTTGCATGGTATTTGAAAGATGAACTTATTGGTTCCGGTGTAATTAGCTAAAACCGAGCATGAAAAATAGAATCACCGAACTTTTCAAAATAAAATACCCCATTATTCAAGCAGGAATGGTTTGGGCCAGTGGTTGGAAATTGGCTTCGGCAGTTTCTAATGCCGGAGGTCTGGGAATAATTGGAGCAGGTAGTATGTACCCAAACGTACTTCGTGAGCATATCCAAAAATGTAAGGCTGCAACAAACCTTCCTTTTGGGGTCAATTTACCAATGCTATATCCTGATATTGAAAAATTGATGGACATTATAGTGAGTGAGGGCGTCAAAATTGTATTCACTTCTGCTGGTAATCCTAAAATATGGACTTCATTTTTACATGATAAGGGTATAACTGTTGTGCATGTAGTAAGTAGTGTAAAGTTTGCTCTGAAGTCTCAAGAAGCCGGAGTTGATGCAGTTGTAGCAGAGGGTTTTGAGGCCGGAGGGCATAATGGTAGGGATGAGACAACAACAATGGTGTTAATACCCGCGGTAAAAGAGAAAATCTCTATTCCCCTTATTGCCGCTGGGGGAATAGCAACCGGCAAAGCTATGCTCGCAGCAATGGTTCTAGG
>JBARUM010000272.1:0-6683 GCA_049645725.1 Maribacter sp. | reverse complement strand
ACAGTCCGGTTTGCAGAAAGACCTGGAAGGCAGGGTCCGTAGTAAAGATGGTGATGTGTCCGCTACACACGTGCTGAACACCACTACCAAAAAGGCCACCATTACAGATATCAACGGCTTTTTTTCTATTACGGCACGTATAAACGATACCTTGGTTTTTTCTGCCATACAGTTCAAGAAAAAACAGATAGTTGTCACTTCGGCAATTTTTTCAAGCGCAATGCTAATCGTTCCAATGGAAGATGCTTTAACGGAACTGGACGAGGTCGTTGTTACGCCCTACAACCTATCCGGTGATATTACCAAGGATTTAGTCAAATTGGAAATAGAACCTGTAGTGACCGCATCTACCATAGGGCTACCCAATGCCTATGTGAAAGTACCTACAAAACCTGAACGCGAACTTTTTGAGGCAACTACCGGAGGCGGATTAGTACCATTGAACCCCATTCTAAATGCAATTTCTGGCAGAACAAAAATGCTGAAAAAACGCGTTGCCAGAAATAATCTGTATGACCGTACCCTTAGGGTACGATCATTTTATGCGGACTCTTTGTACCGGACGGAGTTAAAGATACCGGAATCAAAAACTGATGATTTTTTCTACTTTTGTGAGATTGACCCAAACTTTCAAGGTGTTGTGGATACACACGACCTTTTTAAGATATGGGAATATCTAAAAAAACGTAGCACCACATATCTGGCAAATAATAATTTGGACTAATACTATTTGGCACTTAGTTTGTGCATACCTACAAAAACACATAACTATGAGATTGTTCAAAAAGGGAATTCTGATCATAATACTACCGCTGTTTGCCTTTACGGTTGCTCATAAGTTCTATATTAGTGTTACCAATGTTGGTTATTCTGAAAAGGATAAGGCAATCCAGATTACCACGCGTATTTTTTTAGATGATATTAATGAAGTTCTTAAAGAGCGTTATGGCATAGCATCTAAATTGGGAACAAAGCAAGAATCGGATCAGGATAGGACATACTTAGAGAAGTATTTACGCACCAAATTTATAGTGGAAGTAAACGGAAAAAAAAATGACTATACGCTATTAGGAAAAAAATATGATACCGATATGATTATCTGTTACATGGAGGTTCCTAAAATAGAATTATCAAAATTATCAGTTATAGCTATACAGAATGAAATTTTGACAGATATTTATGACGAGCAACAAAATGTTGTCCATTTTAAAATAAATGGAAAGAAAAAGAGCTTTGTACTATTAAAATCAGATATTAAAGGAATGTTAAACCTGTAACAAGGTTTAAGAAATCCTTTAAAAAACTTTATTTTTCCGAGATTAAAAATTCAATAGAAAATGAGAAAATCCAATTATGTATTTGCTTCGGTTTTATTCTTGTTCGCTTCTCTGTTGGTAGCACAAGAAGCTGAAAAAAAAGAAAGGGAACCTGGGCATTATAACCAAAGTAAGTTTAAGCAATTATACGAGGAATTTGCCACTCCCAATACTTATCGTTCAGCTTCAGGAGCTCCTGGTGTAGATTATTATCAGCAGCAGGCAGACTACGTAATGGATATAAAACTTGATGATAAAAATCATCGCATTTATGGAGAGGAGACTATTACCTACACGAACAATTCACCTGATAATCTAGAATTTCTTTGGGTACAATTGGACCAGAACACAAGGACCAAAGATTCTAAAGCACTTTTAAAAAATGGGAGTACCGTAAGTGGTGAGGAACAAGTGGAGAATTTTGCAAAAAAATACTTAAAACCAAACTTTGATGGTGGTTTTATAATAGATTATGTAAAGGATGCGTCTGGCAAAGCATTACCCTATACCGTTAATTTTACAATGATGCGTATAGATTTGCCTGAACCTTTAAAAAGTAAGGAACAGATTTCATTCTCTATAAAGTGGAATTATAATATCGTTGACCATACGGTAGATAGGGCTAGATCGGGTTATGAGGAATTTGCGGACGGTAACAGGGCATATGTCATTGCTCAGTTCTTCCCGCGTATGGCTGTTTATAATGATGTGGAAGGATGGCAAAACCACCAATTCTGGGGTAATGGGGAGTTTGCCTTGAATTTTGGGGATTATGAAGTGAACATAACTGTGCCGGCAGATCATATATTGGACGGTACCGGCGTACTTCAAAACAGAAAAGAAGTTTATACCAAAGAAATGATGAAACGTTATGAGCAGGCTGAAAAGTCTTATGACAAGCCTGTGATTATAGTAACCCAAGAAGAAGCGGAAGCGGCCGAGAAAGGTTTCTCGGATAAGACGAAGACTTGGAAATTAAAGGCAAAAAACGTAAGGGATTTCGGATTTGCTACCTCTAGAAAGTTTATTTTGGATATGCAAGCGGTAAAATTAGGAAATCGTGACGTAATGGCTATCTCTATGTATCCTAAGGAAGGGAACCCGTTATGGGAGGAATATTCTACGAAAGCGGTTGCACACACATTGAAATCGTATTCATCGCATACCTTTGACTATCCTTACCCGAAGGCCATATCGGTTCATGCAAAGAGGCAAGGAATGGAATATCCCATGATTTGTTGGAACTATGGGAGACCTAATGAAGATGGTACGTATTCGGATAGAATAAAATATGGAATGATTAGTGTAATTATCCATGAAGTGGGGCATAATTTCTTCCCCATGATAGTAAATTCCGATGAACGTCAATGGGGTTGGATGGATGAAGGCTTGGATACGTTTATGCAATACATGGCAGAGCAAGAATTTGGAGAAGCTTATCCGGAGGCGATTGCTCCCAATGATGCATATCCCTCCAGGAGAGGTGCCCCGGCAAAGATCGTACCTTATATGAGCGGTGATCAGAGTACTATTTCTCCAATAATGTCAAACCCGGAAAATGTATATCAACTAGGTCCAAATGCCTATGGTAAACCTGCTACGGCATTGAATATTTTAAGAGAGACCGTAATGGGAAGAGAGCTTTTTGACCATGCCTTTAAAACCTATTCAAAGCGTTGGATGTTCAAGCATCCAACTCCCGAAGATTTTTTCCGTACCATGGAAGATGCATCGGCTGTGGACTTGGATTATTATTGGAGAGGATGGTTCTATACTACGGATTATGTTGATATAGGGGTGAAAGGAATTAAGAAATATCAAGTGGCAAAAAAACCGGCAACTGGAGATTTATTGTCAAAGGTAATTTTGGTTTCTGAGGATAGTAACGAATATGATCCTACTTTAGAAGGGGTTAATCCTTCTGAAACTTCTAAAACCTTAAAGGAGTTTATGATGGATAACATGACCGCGGACGAACGTGCAGCGGTCAAGGAACCTAAATATTTTTATGAGGTAACCTATGATAAGCCAGGCGGAATACCTATGCCTTTAATAGTTGAATATACCTATGCAGATGGTACTACAAAAAATATAACTTATCCTGCTGAAATTTGGAGGAAAAACGACAAGGAGGTAAGTGTTGTCATTTCTTCTGAAAAGGAATTGAAGGGGATTATTGTAGATCCTAAATTGGAAACAGCGGATATTGATACTACCAATAATAGCTGGCCTAAAAAAGAGGAACAAAACGATTTTGATAAATTCAAAGAAAATATCAAAGGCAAATAATTGAATTTTTTTGTTAAAAAGCCCCGTTAAACAGCGGGGCTTTTTTATTTTAGAGAACGAAACTTGTTTATATTTGTGGTATGATTTCAATGTATTTTCTATTCATTAGCGGGGGCGAGATTTTTTTCATCATGTTTATTGTGGTGATGGTTTTTGGTGCGGATAAAATTCCCGGAATTGCTAAGGGATTGGGTAAAGGAATGCGTCAACTCAGAGATGCCACCGATGATATTAAAAAAGAGATCCAAAGAAGTGCGGATAAGCAGGGAATAGATACAAGCGTTATAAAAGATATTAAAAACGATATTGATGATGTTAAAAGTAGCCTTGGTGATTCCGGTATTGGTAAAGACATCAAAAAAGGTTTTGAAGATGTGGGGAAGAGCATCGGAGATGTTACGGGTAGCGTAAAAAGAAAGTAAGCTCCAATGTGGGAAAGTATACTGGAATGGGACAGGGAAACTTTTATCTATCTAAACAGTTTAGGTATTGAGCAATATGATGTCTTTTGGTCTACCGTAACAAAAATTCCCACCTGGATACCATTGTTTTTACTTTTTGGTTTTCTTTTTTTTAGAAAGTATCCAAAGAGAGAATCACTTTTTATGATACTTACGGTATTGGTAATGGTATTTTTTGTGGTTACCCTTACTGATCTTACCAAAGAGGTTGTGGCCAGATTACGTCCCAATAATGATGAAGAAATAAATACCATTATTCGTATCTTAAGAAGCCCAATGGGCTATAGTTTTTTTTCTGGGCATGCCTCTTCTTCTTTTTCGATAACTACGATCGTCTATCTTTTTCTACGAAATCATTTTAAGTGGAGTATCCTATTTTATATTTGGCCCTTACTTTTTGTGACGAGTAGAATTTATGTAGGCGTGCATTTTCCTGTGGATATCATTGTAGGTGCACTTGTAGGTATTTTTTCGGCTTGGTTGTTTTTTCGGTTATACTCAAAGCTTATTTTACCCTACTTAGTGTCAAACCGTCCCGTATAGGTAAAAGTACTGTTTCTAATAGGGGGTGCTCTTTAAGTGTCTTGTTATATTCTAGTAGTACTTGGGTAGTCTTATCTTTTTCATCAAGGGATTCCACCACTTTTCCTGACCACAAAACATTATCGGATAAAATAATTGAGCCGGACGTGGTTTTAGAAAGGACAACATCCAGATATTTAGAATATTCCTTTTTCTCAGCATCTATAAAAACCAGATCAAAGGTAATATCCATTTCAGGAATAAGGTCCAGAGCATTACCCACATATTGCTTTATACGCGCTCCATTCCCACTTTTCTCAAAGTATTTGCGTTGCATATCAAACAACTCAGCATTTATATCTATGGTGTGAAGCTCTCCTTTTTCCCTTAGCCCTTCTGCTAAACAAATAGCGGAATAACCTGTATAGGTCCCAATTTCCAGGATGTTTTTTGGATTAATTATTTTGGACAATAGGCTAAGGACCCGTCCTTGAAAATGCCCTGTAAGCATGCGCGGCTGTATTACCTTTAGGTGTGTTTCCTTTGTGAGTTTTTGGAGAATTTCCGGTTCTTCCTGAGAATTATCGGATATATACTTTTCCAATAAAGGAGATAGAAAATGCATGGCATCCTTTTGTGCAAAAATACCATTTTATATAGTAACTTAAGGTCGACTAAACTCGTTGATATGGAAGAAAAAGTTACTATTAGAAAGGCCATGCCTTCCGATTTGGATATCCTATTACAGCTAGAACAAGGGGTCATTGCCGCCGAAAGACCTTTTGACCCGACCATAAGAGAGAATCCTGTTTCTTACTATGACTTGAAGAGTATGTTGATTAACCCTAAAGCCTTGATTTTGGTTGCTACCAAAGACAATGTAATAGTTAGCTGTGGCTATGCCCTTGAGAAGGACGCCAGACCTTATTTGAACCATAAAACCTATGCCTATTTGGGTTTTATGTTTACCCTACCTGCTTTTAGAGGTAGAGGTATTAACGCTATGATTATTTCGGAATTGCAGGAATGGGCTTCGCAAAATGGACTTAAAGAAGTTCGTCTTACTGTTTACAATAATAACGAACCTGCTTTACGCGCCTATGAAAAAGTCGGCTTTCAACGACATATTATTGAAATGAGATTGGTGCGGAAAGAATAGCTGATTTGACGAATAGTCTTTCATTTGGAATTAGTGCCTTATGTGTATTTTTACATAAAAGAATTCTATGGAATTTCAAAATAACTTATCCTTTGCCCAGAAGCTAGATGATGCAGATATCTTAAATAGCTATCGAAATGAATTTCATTTTCCAAAGGTCAATGGAAAAGAGGTCATTTATTTTACGGGGAACTCCTTAGGGCTGCAGCCAAAACGTACAAAGAAATTTGTGGATGAGGTCATGAATGATTGGGCCAAAATGGCGGTAGAAGGCCATTTTTATGCTGAAAAACCTTGGTGGGATTATCATGAACGATTGGCGGAACCTTTGGCCAAAGTAGTAGGTGCGGAGCCAGCTGAAATATCAGTAATGAATACATTGACGGTTAATCTTCATTTGTTAATGGTATCCTTTTATAGACCCACCAAGAAACGGTATAAAATACTTTGTGAGGAAAAGGCATTTCCAAGCGATCAATACATGTTACAGAGTCAAGCGCGTTTTCATGGTCTAGACCCAGCTGAAACTATCATTGAAGTTAAAAAGAGAGCTGGGGAACATTTTTGGCGAACAGAAGATATTTTGGCCAAAATTGAAGAGTTAGGAGAAGAATTAGCCTTAGTGTTGATAGGGGGAGTGAATTATTACAATGGGCAGGTCATGGACATGGAAGCCATTACAAAAGCTGGCAGGGCTACGGGAGCCAAAGTTGGTTGGGATTTGGCACACGGAGTAGGTAATGTTGAGCTTAGACTACATGATTGGAATGCTGATTTTGCAGCTTGGTGTAGTTATAAGTACATGAACAGTGGCCCAGGAAACGCCTCTGGTATTTTTGTTCATGAAAGGCATTTAGGCAAAAAAGATATCCCTAGGTTTGAGGGTTGGTGGGGAACAAAAAAGGAAACCCGCTTTTTAATGAAGCCCGAGTTTGA
>JBARUM010000271.1:0-6156 GCA_049645725.1 Maribacter sp. | reverse complement strand
ACGCATCACTGGCCATAACCGCACCTTTTAAGTCAAAATTGAAGGATTTGGCCTTATGAATAGCCTGGTTAAGGGCGTCTACCCTAGAGGTTTGTCCGGTACCGCTTGCACATAGTTGTTTGTTCTTTGCCAAAACAATAGTGTTGGATTTGGTATGCTTACATAGTTTAGAAGCAAAAATCAAGTCTTCAACTTCTTGCTCTGTAGGTTTTGTATTCGTCGCATGGCTTAAATCTGCAATAGCATCGGTTTTATGGTCTTTTTCTTGTAGCAACATCCCGTTCAAACAGGTCCTGACCAGCATATCTGGCATTTCTACTTCATTTTGAATAAGGATAATCCTATTTTTCTTTCCTTTTAAGATGTCCAGCGCATCTGCCGCATAGTTAGGAGCGATGACCACTTCGCAAAACAGTTTATGAATTTCTTCCGCAGTTGCCTTATCAATCTCTTTGTTGCTAATTAAAACACCACCAAAAGCAGAAACCGGATCGCCTGCCAAAGCATCAACATAAGCTTGGTGAAGGTTGTCTCGTTGTGCCAAACCACAGGCGTTATTATGTTTTAATATAGCAAATGTAGGTACGTCATTTTTAAATTCTAACATAAGGTTAACAGCGGCATCAACATCCAATAGATTATTATAGGAAAGTTCTTTGCCATGAAGTTTGGAGAACATCGCATCAAAATCTCCAAAGAAGAATCCTTTTTGATGCGGATTTTCCCCGTAACGTAATACTTTGCCATTGGTCTCACTAACTTTTAAAGCGACGATATCATGGTTTTGATTAAAGTAGTTAAAAATAGCGGTATCGTAATGGGAAGAAATATTGAATGATTTGGCTGCGAAACGCTTGCGATCTTCCAAGCTGGTATTACCGTTATCTTTAGAAATCACCTCTAAAAATTCTGAATAGTCTTCCATTGAAGAAACGCACATGACGTCTTTAAAGTTTTTTGCTGCAGCGCGAATCAAGGAAATTCCGCCAATATCAATTTTTTCAATAATATCTTGCTCGGAAGCGCCACTTGCTACTGTTTTCTCAAAAGGATATAAATCAACAATGACAATATCCAATTGTGGAATATCGAATTCGGCCAATTGGGCAACATCGCTTTCGTTGTCCTGTCGGTTAAGGATACCGCCGAATACTTTTGGATGTAGTGTTTTTACGCGTCCTCCCAAGATAGAAGGATAGCTGGTAACATCCTCTACGGGAATAACATCTATACCTAAGTCCTTAATGAATTTTTCGGTACCACCGGTGGAAAAAATAGTAATACCAAGTTCTTGAAATTTTCTAACTATGGGTTCTAATCCGTCTTTATGAAATACGGAAATCAAGGCAGAAGTAGCTTTTTTAACAGTGCTCATGGATAGTGCTTGTGATTAATAGTATAAGCACACAAAAGTACTTTTTTTAAGGCGGGTTTTTATTTTAGGTTATCAACAAAACGGGAAAGTTTTACACTTAAAACCTGACAGGTCTGGATGAGGTTTAAATAAATTTAGCAACTTCCTCATTCACGAATTCCAAAAACCGTTCGTCTTCCTCGGTAAACGGATTGGGCGTGTTAGAATCAATATCTATTTGTCCAATATTCTCGCCGTTGACGAACAAAGGGACTACAATTTCGGCCTTTACGGTAATGCTACAGGCAATGTAGTTGTCTTGGGCCTTAACATCCGGTACTACAAAATTTTGATTGCTAACCGCCACCTGTCCGCAAATACCTTTTCCAAAAGGGATTATGGTATGGTCCGTTGGCTCGCCGGCGTAGGGTCCCAATTTAAGTTCTTCCTTGGCCCCGTTTCTAAAATAAAAACCAACCCAATCGTAATGGGCAATTTGCTCTTTGAGTAAATTACAAATCTCTTGGAGTTTAGTATCGGTTTCTTTTGCTGAATTTGTTATCGTAGTTATTTTAGGACCTAGGCTTTCTAACATGGTTTTTATTTTCAATAAGCTACGTCAAAAGTCGATTTTTAGTACGAAACATACAATAGAATCAACTTAAATCTTCGTTAACACTAGTTTGGTAAAATTTGAAAATTCGTATCTTTGCAAAGTGAAAAAAGCTATCCATAAAATAACATCGTTGATAATGGCGCTGCTGTTATTGCTCTCTACGGTCTCTTGGACCATTGATAAGCATACCTGTATGGGACGTGTTATGGACGTGGCTCTTTTTGCTAAAGCCGATAGTTGTGGCATGGATGATGCCATGCAGGCAAGGGAAGATGATTCTTTGGAGAATCATTGTTGCGCTGAAGAAACCCTTACCCTTCAAGGACAGGATGATTTAAAGATTTCTTTTAACGATATCAGTTTTGACCAACAAGTTTTCTTTGTAGCCTTTACAATTGCTTATGTTAATTCCTTAACGGTTTTAGAACAACAGAAGCTTACAAACGAATATTATCCTCCACCACTGCTCGTCAAAGACATTCAGTTGTTTGACGAGACATTTTTAATTTGATGTAATCTCCTCTCTAGAGGGGCAACTGGATTTCCCATATATGGTTTTGTGCCTATTATGGACCAAAAAACAATCCATTTTTTTTGGACAACATCAAATTAAAACATTATGAAATATACATTTTGGCTTTTGGCCATTTTAATGCTTACCTCAGATTTTTCTTTTGCTCAGGGTCCGCCTATAACGGCGGACAAGCCGATTATGCTTGGCGCTGGTAGTTTTACTGCCAGAACGTTAACAGAAATACGAAATACAGAGCGGGGAACATTTACTTATGTGCCTTTAATGATGAGTTATTTGCCATCATCAAATACCATGGTAGGTATTGATATCCCGTACTTGAATTATGATATTGAAGATGGGGCTAACGGTAGTTCTTTAGCGGATATCAAAATAATTGGAAAGTATCAATTTTTTAGAAAGGATGCCACGGGCAAGACTTTTAGGGTAGTGGCAAAAACGGTACAGACCTTACCCACAGGGGAAGAGCTGGACCTGATGGATCTGAGTGTGGGCAAGTATGCGGGGTATTACGGTATCGTTGCCGGATATGAAACGCTTAAATATGGTATTTCCAATGAGCTTGGCTATAATGCAATGCCCGATGGTACGATGGATGAATTCCGCTATAAGCTAGGATTTGGTCTTCCGCTCCTAAAACCGCAGTACCCCAATAAACAACTGAACCTCTTTTTTGAATATACGAGTTCTTGGTTGGTAGAGCGCAATTGGTATCAGTTGCTCTATGCCCAAGGAATTCAATATGCCCGTAAGGCCACCACGGTTGAGCTTTCGGTGCAAGTGCCGCTAGTGAGCGATTTTGAAACCGGAAGAAACCTGCGGTACAGTCTATTTTTTGGAGGTCGATTTACATTTTAATTTTTAAAAACATACAACATGAAAAAAACAATAGTAGTAACATTAGTCATTGGTTTGATGACTGTGTTTGGAGTGAACGCTCAAAAAGCAATGGATAAATTTATGGTACAGGTAGACGGCCTTGGTTGTCCTTTCTGTGCCTACGGATTAGAAAAAAAATTCAAAGAGTTTAAGGGAATAAAGGATGTAAAGATCGATATTGAAACTGGTGATTTTAGTTTTAACTATCCGGCGGAAAAAGAATTGACTTTGGAAGCGGTTGAAAAACAAGTAGAAAAGGCCGGTTATACTCCAATAACCTCCAAAATAGAACGAGCGGATGGCAAGGTTGAAGAAGCCGCATCGAACTCGTTATCCGATAGTAAGGAAGGTACAGTTACAAAAAGTCTTATGGTAGCCGGCAATTGTGGAATGTGCGAAGCGCGTATAAATGAAGCGGCAAAAGGTGTAAATGGTGTTTCGGAAATCTCTTGGAACAAAGATACCAAAATGATGAAAGTTTCATTTGACGGTAATACAACGACCTTATCAGAAATAGAAATGGCAATCGCAAAAGCTGGTCATGATACTAAAAACCATAAAGCTAAGGAAGGTACTTATAATCAACTCCCTGCTTGCTGCCATTACGATAGAATAACCCAATAACAAAGATGTAAATACTTTAAGGTTTAGTCAAGAAGCGATTTGGTTTTTTGTCCGCACTTAAAGAACTAAAAATAATAATTATGAAATACTTATATATAGTGTTATTAGGTTTATTAATTGTTGTCTCTTGTAAGAAAAAAGAGGAACCGGTAAAAGAATGGGTCTTTGCTAGAACTATACAGTTAGACGGCGTAAACCCAATTGGAATAGCTGAAGTTGATGGAAAACTTTGGCTTTCCGACGGAGACCATAACCGCTTGGTACAGATAGATGCAAAAGGCAAAATCGAACAGACTGTAGATTCTTTGGAACGGCCCATGCATATTGACGTTTCCGAGAGTATTCTTTTTGTTCCGCAATATGGTGGTGATGACATATTTAATTACAATCCCGTAGACCCGTTAAGTCAATTGCCAGTATTTGATTATCCTAAGGACAGTTTGGATGCCCCAGCTGGAATAGCCGTTTTAGGAAAGGAAAAGGCGATTGCCGATTTCTATAATAACAGGATTTTATATACCGATGGTGCCGTCTGGATTTCCATTGGCAAAGAAGGTAAAGCGGAAGGCGAATTTTACTATCCAACGGATGTGCAATTGACCGACTCCTTAATTTGGGTAGCCGATGCCTATAACAATCGCGTGCAAGCCTTTGATAAACAAGGCAACTTTGTAAAAATGATGGGCCAAGATCAAAAGATGAATGCCGCTACAGGTATTTTTGTATCGGATGAAGAAGTATTCGTGACCGACTTTGAAAATGACCGTGTACTGGTTTTTGACCACAGGGGAACTTTAAAACAGGAATTAAGGGACGGCATTGATAAACCAACAGATATGGTTATAACTAATGGTATCCTGTATGTAATTAATTATAGAAAGGGAGAGATCAAAATCTTTCAACTGAAAACAAAAAAAGTAACAGATAAAAAACAATCACAATGAACACTGACACAAAGGGAAAATCAGAGATGGGGAACACGTATTTGAAGTTTATACTCATGCTTATTGCCTCATTTATATCAATGTACATTACAATGTACTTAAATACATTTGAATTTGACCATGTCTATTTTAGTCTAACACGATTTTACATGACGTGTATGGGTATTTCTGCAATGGCGGTAATAATGCTTTCGTTCATGTTGAATATGTATACAAATAAGAGAAAGAACCTACTAATTTATTTAAGCAGTTTAGTTCTTTTTGTTGGTAGTTTAGTTTTGGTAAGAGTACAGAAACCAATTGGTGATGTTCTTTGGATGAAAGCCATGATACCGCATCATTCCATTGCAGTTCTTACAAGTGGAAGAGCAGATATCAAGGATCGTAAAGTAAAAAAACTTGCCGAGGATATTATAAGGGCGCAAAAAAAGGAGATTGCCGAGATGAAGACGATGATTAAAAGACTTGAGAATAAAGAATAAAGAATAATGAAATATACATATGCAATTTCGGGAATGACCTGCAATGGTTGTGTGGCATCGGTCAAGGAAAAGTTGTCTAACGTTTCTGGGGTTACAGGTGTTAGTATTGATTTGGATAGTGGGGAGGCACACATAGAAACAGAAAGCACTATTGGAATTAAAACACTTCAATCTGCTTTACCAGAAAAGTATATCATTAGCGAGCAAGCATACCAGAAACAGAATACATCTGCGCTTGCGGAGGACGAAAAATCAAAACTGCAACAGCTAAAACCCTTGTTGCTCATCTTTGCCTATCTCTTCGCCGCTGCACTATTGCTCAATTACAGGGATTGGAGCATCAACAGTGCCATGTTGGATTTTATGGGGCTGTTCTATATCGTGTTTAGTTTCTTTAAGCTTTTGGACCTCAAAGGTTTTCCCGATAGCTTTCGCATGTACGACCCCTTGGCAAAACTGGTTCCCGCTTACGCCTGGGTGTATCCTTTTATAGAACTCGCACTGGGTCTGTTTTTTTTAATGCGTATCCAGATACCCTTGGCCCTGGCGGTTACGATTATTATTTTAGGTATCACGACGGTAGGCGTCACCAAAAGTTTGTTGGACAGAAAAAGCATTCGCTGTGCCTGTTTGGGTACGGCCCTAAAGCTGCCTATGACAGAAGCGACTTTCATTGAAAATGCGATTATGTTGGCCATGGCTTTTGCCATGTTGTTTCAAATGGT
>JBARUM010000270.1:0-1565 GCA_049645725.1 Maribacter sp. | reverse complement strand
CTTCTCACGATTATAAGTGAATACAAAATGGGAAGCACCAGTAATACCCTGTCGTATGGAGTTAGGAAAAAATAATGCTACGTTTTTCTGGTCATTGGCGTAAATGGTGTCCAAGGGCTTTTGTGCTACCATTGCCATGGAACAAATCAATATAAGGAATGTGATAGATGTTTTCATAAGTGTGCATTTTATTAATTGCTGGTTTTGCGCTTTAATTAGAATTTAGTTTTAGGACTTCTTAAAATAAGTTTGTAATTATCGGTTATCGTAACCTTTACATTGTTATGGTTACGTTGGAATATCTCTTTAAAACCGCTTATCTGTGGTACACCTGCAATATTGATATCATCTACCATGTCACCAACGATTTCATTGGTAACTTCTGCGCTAAAACTGTTCTCTACATAAATACCCTCACTACCATCTTGAAGATCATATGCTTTTAGCTTTACCGGCTGATGCTTGATATTTTCAATGGTAATTATGGCTCGATTGGGCTTAAAACTGATAAATCCATAAATAGCCGTGTTTTTAGCATAGTTTTGTCCATTAATGATAGCATCCTTTAGCAACCGCATCTGTAAACGATAATTTGTCTTTACCGTTTGTGTTCCATCCACCCGAACAGCTATAAACGCCTCCGTATCGGGTGTATTCAAAACGTTATTTTCCATGGGATGGGAAGCGAAAAAAAGCTGATGTTCCAAAGCGCGTTCTTTGACTTCCACATCCGTTACTTGTTCTTTCAAAATAGTTATGGTTTCTTTTTTCACTTTTTTAACAGTATTTTTGGACTTGTATCTCGGATGGATGTTTTCATAGTTCTTTTCTGAATATCGAATTTGTCCTTGTTGGTAGATACTATCTACCATCTGCATTTTTTTCTTATCCAATAAATCAGGGTCATATATGCCTGTGGAATCCAATAGCCGTTCATCATAAATACTCGGAGCATTGGTCTCCCTTACTTCTTTTAAATCGTTTATAGCATCCAATTTAGAATCGTACTCCTTTTCGTCGTCTTCCAGTTCCGGTACAGGAATCTGGTTGTTCTTTATCGTCGGTTCTTCGTCCTCACCCAAAACGAGCATGGCATAGCCGCCTATAAAAAGCACTATGCACAGCAACACCATGGCGAAGACTATTTTATTCTTTTCTATTTTCATAATTATTTTTTATTGTCCATTATGGACTTTACGTAAGGTGCTTTCAAAAAAGTTAGTAATCAGCAGTCCGTGGGTATTGTTCGGAAAGTTTCTATCCACTTGCATCAGATTTCCTGTGGTGGTCAACGCATAAGTGTCGGTTATCGACCCTCGATTGATTTCAAAAATGGTTTTCGTCTCAAACTTATAGGGCTTATTTTGTAGGTCAACTTTGGATTCGATGGTTAATACCTTTTGAACCAAAGAGTATTGCAGTAAACGGTTATAAACCCCATCGGCTTTTTTCTGTCGGTATAAGGCATCGACCGTACTATTGCCCAACCACAAAGCCTTTTCCAAGTTCTTTTCGTAATTGCTGGCATCTATATTGTAGAAATAGGTATGGAACAACTCTAAATG
>JBARUM010000269.1:0-12722 GCA_049645725.1 Maribacter sp. | reverse complement strand
GCCTATCCGTATCAAAAATTATCTCTGGAGAACTAATTTCCCGTATAAAACCAAAGGGCATTATTGCAGCACTATTGGCATGAATATTTAGTATCTCATCTACATGTGATTGCGTAGCCTCTTCCCTAGAGGCCACAAAACTCACACCATTAATTTTTTTTTGGGCATCGCTAGAACACGAGAATTGAAAAAAACACACCAAAAGAAACCCTAATTTTCTCATAACGGAATATTATGGCACCTAATTTAGTTTTTTTAGGATCTTCTCCTAGAAAATACCTCGTAATCCTATGTTAAAGGTTTCCCCAAGACCTGTGTTACTGCCCCTTACAAAGTTGGTATACAATACCTCTATATTCAAGGCCTGTGTTAACTGGTATTTAGCTCCACCGCCCAAAGCCGTAAAATCCTGGGCAAAGTCATTGCCTAAATCCAATCGTTGCGAATGTTGCGCCAGGGCTAAAACAGTAAACTTGGAGCTGGGAAAATAACTGATAAAAACACCAGGATTAATATTCAAGCTATTATTCGCAAAACTCTCCTCTTTATCTCCAAAATTAAGCTCGGTCGTTAATTCCGTAAAAAGTTGCCACTTGTTACCAGGAAAAGTATAATCGTAAAACAAACGATTCTGCCATACAAAACCTTTTTGTTCTAAGAAAACCCTGTTTTCAGTTTCATTATCTATTAGTGGAATAAAAAGCGAACTTTGTATAGAAAAATTACTTAATGATGCAAAAGGCACAAATTTTATAGACGGGGCGAATGCAGTAAGACCTGAGCGTGAATTTTCGTCCCCACTAAAACTAAATACATCTAGTGCACCGCGCTCATCATTCTGGCTACTAATTACATTAGAGCGTAATCTCGCAATAAAACCAAGGTTAACCCTATTATTTTTACCGACCCCCGTATAAAATTCCAGCGTGGAAGTGAAGAATGACTCTCTAGGTTCCTTTCCATCACTAAAGGTGCTTTTGGTCTGGGTATAGAGATTATTAAACCATTTAATATCTACCTGTCCAGTGCCAATAAGTTTAGAAGGGGTATATTCCTGTATATTACTTCTTTGCTGTAAACTGTCTTGCGAAATTCCGTTAAAAAAGGCTAAAAGGGCTCCTACAAGAAATAACTTTCTTTTTAATAGTTTCATTACTAGTTGTTTATGTTGTTATTGTTTTAGTTAACCTCGTTTAAGGTCCAATCGTATGGATAGTAGGACACTTTACTGTTGTCCGGAAGTTTTTCGTTTCTATAGGTATTTATAAAATCTACCAAGCTTGAACCGTTTTGCTCAAAATCACCTTTGTACCATTCAAATATCTGAGAAACTTTTACCTTGTTCTTGTTAACCCGGATAAAATTGGCATCATTAAGTGCTTTTACGGTCTGCTTTTGCAATTGCGCATCTAAAGAAGATGGTTTATAAGCCGTATTTATTATTGGAGGACAGCCTAAACCTGCACAAACCAGCACGAAGTGAAACCGGGCTTCCGTCGGGAAATTTGCTCTCAATAGTTTATTTTCTATATCGTTAAGCGTAATCTTTTCACCACCTACCTCATGTTTTTTCTTATCGAAAAAACCACCCACATCCAATGGAGATTTCAAAGGATGATTTCTTACTATACCGTCTATTACTAGAAGATTGTAGGTGTTTATCCAAAATGCTTTATAATTATCCGCATCAGATTTAGCAATAGAAATACCTTTGGCCATCTCCAAAAGCGAAGCTAGGTTTTCTGGAGCTTTCTTTATGTCGACATAATTTACCTTGCCGTTCACCACATGGCTTTTAAGAAAACTATCGGTCTTAGAAAAATAGTCTTCTAATCCTTGTGCAGTTATCCCCGATACCGTAAGGAGGAATACTAGAGTATATATTAGTTTACTTTTCATTTTATGCTTATTGTTAGTTTGATTAGTATTTACCATTGTGTCGAAACCTTTTCTTTAACCCTACAATTTTGGTTTCTTTTTATGATTAATTTAAGAATTGGAAGCTTTATGACCTAAGTTACAGGCAGATTAACCTAAATGAGACTTCAAATTTTTTAATCAGTGTAAATCTGCGCTTTAACTATCACAGTTTTATAACGAATTTATATTCTTTCTAAATTAAGATGTTTTGTTAAGTTATTACCTTTAAGCACGACACACCTACAATCAAAACCAATATATGGAACACATTGTAATTATAGGTAACGGCATATCTGGAGTAACGGTAGCTAGGCACGTTAGAAAACTCTCCGATAAGAAAATTACTATAATATCTGCCGAAACTGATTATTTTTTCTCGCGTACCGCACTAATGTACGTGTATATGGGTCATATGAGGTTTGAGCATACGCAGCCTTACGAGGATTGGTTTTGGGAAAAAAATAGGATTGATCTCGTCAAAGGCTACGTAAAACATGTTAATACCAGCGCAAATAAGTTAGAAATGGCTGATGGCAGCACGGTAGAATATGACAAACTAGTCATCGCTACAGGTTCTAAGCCGAATAAATTTGGATGGCCAGGACAAGATTTACAAGGGGTACAGGGCCTCTATTCTAAACAAGATTTAGATAATCTTGAAAAAATTGCCCCTAATAAAGAGACTTGTAAACGAGCTGTAATTGTTGGCGGAGGCCTAATTGGAATAGAAATGGCCGAAATGTTACGTAGCCGCAAAATACCCGTGACATTTTTGGTTAGGGAGGATAGTTTCTGGAATGGCGTATTGCCGGCCGGTGAATCTGCCTTGCTAAACGAACATATACTAGAACACCATATAGATTTGCGCCTGAACACCAATTTAGTTGAGATATTAGCTGATGAAAGTGGCCGCGCAAAAGCCGTTGTAACGGATAAAGGAGATACTATAGACTGCAATGTAGTTGGACTAACTGCGGGTGTTTCCCCAAATATAAATTTCCTTAAAGAATCTGATATTGAATTGGGAAGAGGGGTTAAAGTGAACCGCATGTTGGAAACTAACACTAAAAATGTTTATGCCATTGGTGATTGCGCAGAGCAGCATCAAGGTATTGGCAATCGGAGACCAATTGAAGCGGTTTGGTATACTGGTCGCATGATGGGTGAAACATTAGCGCAGACGCTGTGTGGTAACCCAACGGAGTACAAACCCGGACATTGGTTTAATTCCGCCAAGTTTCTTGATGTAGAGTACCAAACCTATGGTTGGGTTTTCAGCGAACGAATCATGAAAGAATATGAACAACATTTTCATTGGAGACATCCAACAGAGAAAATTTGTATCACTGTGGCCTTCCACAAAAAGTCTAAATTATTTTTAGGCATAAACACCTTTGGGATTCGCATGCGCCATGAAATATTCGACAGATGGTTGACGGAAGAACGTAGCGTGGATTACGTGATGGAATATTTAAAGGATGCCAATTTTGACCCCGAATTCTACAAACAATACGAAAATCAAATTATATCCAAGTACAATACAGCATCTGGAAAAAGCTTAAATGCAAAGAAAAAAAGTTGGAAACGAATTTTTAGCAACGCTTAACCCTTAAGAAGAATGAAAGCAATTCAAAACATAGGAATAGTAATTTTTCTGGCAGGTCTTATAACCTTTGCAGCTTTGCCGTTACTTGGCACTTTTAAATTAGATAAGTCCGATTTGGAAAAAATCGTAGCCGATAATTCCATCAAAAGTGAGCTTTTCATCAATGAGTTAAAATCCAAAGTGGTAGGTGAAGAGTTCAATGGCATCCAAAGTATATCACCACTGATAGTGAAAGCCCTAGAAAGTGCAAATGCCGCTCATAGAAAAAATAAGGAGTATAAAAAGGTTATTTATACCAAACCAAGGGACATGGCCGCCACAATCGCCAAAAAATCGGGAACAGGGTTTATTGTAAATAATAAAGGACTCATGTGGTTTTTAACATTTGGGTTGGGTATTATTGGTGCACTAATGTTTATTCTTCCACAGGTAGTTCTATTAGGTCAGAAAGGCATTAAAAATGATGGCATCTATCATCAAAGTTCAACCAATAGGGGTTGGATCGCGTGGCTCGTCTTTATCTTTTTAGTTTCGTTCTACTTGGTGCTTTATTTCCGTTCGGAGTATGCCGTAAATTGGACATATCTAGTAGACCCCATAAGTGAAAGCTTAAGTGGAAATCCTGCCGGACATTGGTTTGTTTATGGTTTCATGTACTGCGTTGTTATGACGGTAATGGCCGTGCGCATGTATATTAAATATCGCCATAATATATATCAGGTGGTGCGGACAACATCGGTTTTATTTTTCCAGATTGTATTTGCGTTTCTGATTCCAGAAATTATGGTACGTCTACAAATGCCCTACTATGACTTTAAGAATGCCTTTCCGTTGGATTATGACTTCTTTTTTCAATGGAATTTAAAATCACTTTTAAACAGTGGCGGAATTGGCATATTTATTCTTTTTTGGGGTGTAATTCTGACCTTAGTTATAGTTCCGGTAATGGTATATTTCTTTGGCAAGAGATGGTATTGCTCATGGGTCTGCGGATGTGGAGGCTTAGCCGAAACCTTGGGAGACCCCTACAGACAACACTCGGACAAGTCTCTGTTCGCTTGGAAGGTGGAACGCTGGCTAATTCACGGGGTGCTGCTTTTCGCCATTGTAATGACCGGAATGACGCTCTATAGTTTCTTTTCGGAAACCGGTACTGTTTTGGGCCTCAAGACCCAAAATGTACAGAATGTATATAGCCTGGCTATAGGATCGGTTTTTGCAGGAGTAATAGGAACAGGTTTTTATCCTATTTTCGGCAACAGGGTATGGTGTAGGTTTGGTTGCCCTCTGGCCGCGTATTTGGGCTTCGTGCAACGATTTAAATCTCGATTTAGAATCACCACAAATGGCGGACAGTGTATTTCGTGCGGCAATTGTTCTACCTATTGTGAGCAGGGTATAGATGTAAGGGCCTATGCGCAAAAAGGAGAGAACATAATACGTTCTAGTTGCGTTGGCTGTGGTGTTTGTTCTGCGGTTTGCCCTAGAGGTGTTTTAAAATTAGAAAACGGTCCCTTGGAAGGACGTATCAACCCTACAGAGGTGCTTTTAGGCAACGATGTAGATTTAATGGAATTGGTAAATAAAAATAAGTCGTCCCAATGAAGCTTATAGTGCTCTTTTCGGTAATACTTTTCTTAGGTTTTAATCCGCCCGAGGACAGAACCTATGATAAAACCTATTACAAAAACGGAAAACTAAAATCGGAGGGTTGGCTTCGGTATAATGTTAAAACAGGTTACTGGAAATTTTATCATGAGAATGGAAAAATTTCCGAGCAAGGCCACTACGTCTATGGTAAGCGTGAAAACTACTGGTACTTCTACAACAAAAATAGAGTTCGGACCAAGGAAGGCCACTATGAAAAAGGGGAACAGGTAAACTGGTGGCTTTTTTATGATTTAAAGGGGCGTATTAATCATAAGTGCCAACTAAATATGGGCGTCAAAGATGGGTATTGCCTAAAATATAAAGATGAAAAGTTAACTTCCGCCGAAAAATATAGTAATGGAGAGAAAATTAAGGAATGGACAAGTTTTGGTGCGTTCAAAAAAGAAAATAGTTTATCCGATTTGGAATAATGGTCGATATTAAAGTTATAATTCCGGCTTTTAACGAAGCGGATTCCATTGGAGAAGTCATAAAAGAGCTGCCAAAATCCGTTTCCGAGATAATAGTTGTTAACAATAACTCTTCGGACGATACGATTAAAAATGCAACGGCAGCAGGGGCTACCGTACTTACAGAGAACAGAAAAGGATACGGTTATGCCTGTCTGCGTGGATTGGATTATGTAGCTCAACAATCCAAAGCACCTGATATTATCGTATTTATCGATGGAGACTATTCCGATTATCCTGAAGAATTGGATAAGGTAGTAGCTCCAATTTTGGAAAACGATCTTGATTTTGTTGTAGGAGCTAGAAAAAAAAGTTTGCGGGAAGAAGGATCAATGACGCCGCAACAGGTATTTGGCAACTGGTTGGCCACTTTTTTGATGCGATTATTTTTTGGTGCAAAATTTACGGATTTAGGTCCTTTTAGGGCCATAAAATACGAAAAGCTCAAAGAATTGGAAATGGAGGACAAAACTTATGGGTGGACGGTAGAAATGCAATTGAAAGTTTTGCGAAAAAAAATGGCATATACCGAAGTACCAGTACGTTACAAAAAGAGAATTGGCGTTTCAAAAGTGTCCGGTACCGTAAAAGGTAGTATATTTGCCGGCATAAAAATATTGGGTTGGATATTCAAATACAGCGTTAAATAATATGGGACTTACTATTGCTTACATCATCATCACTATTTACAGTATTGCACTGTTATTGATATTCTTCTATAGCTTGGCACAACTGAATCTTTTGGTGAATTATCTGGGTCAGAAAAGACAAAATCAAATCGCGCCCAAATACAATTTGTTAGATCCCAAGGAAATTCCTTTTGTTACCATACAGCTTCCCGTCTACAACGAAGAATATGTTATGGAACGCTTGTTGGAGAACATTGCGAAAATAGAATACCCCAAGAGTAAATTAGAAATTCAGGTTTTGGATGATTCTACGGATGAATCCGTTTTGGATACCGCAAAAAGTATTGCGGCACTAAAAGAAACAGGATTAGATATTCAACACATACGCAGGGAAAATAGAACCGGTTTTAAGGCAGGAGCTTTAAAAGAAGGGCTTAAAATAGCAAAAGGTGATTTTATCGCCATATTCGACGCAGATTTCCTGCCATCTGCAGATTGGTTAAAGAAAACTGTCATCTACTTTAAGGATCAAGAAATAGGTGTGGTGCAAACCCGCTGGGGACACATAAATAGGGAATATTCTACACTAACTAGAATCCAAGCCTTTGCCTTAGATGCCCATTTTACCTTGGAGCAAGTGGGTAGAAACGCAAAAGGACATTTCATCAACTTTAATGGTACGGCCGGTATCTGGCGTAAGGATTGCATTTTGGATGCTGGGAACTGGGAGGGTGATACCCTTACCGAGGATTTAGATTTAAGCTACCGTGCACAATTAAAGAATTGGAAATTTAAGTATTTGGAGGATGTAGAGACTCCTGCAGAACTACCTGTTGTAATAAGTGCTGCACGTTCCCAACAATTTCGATGGAACAAGGGTGGTGCCGAAAACTTTAGAAAAACGGTTTGGAGTGTTATAACCGCCAAAAACATTCCTTTTAAAACTAAGTTCCACGGGGTGATGCACTTATTGAACAGTTCTATGTTCTTATGTGTGTTTATCGTTGCCGTACTAAGTATCCCGTCCTTATACATTAAGAATATGTACGGGCATATGGATTGGATTTTCTCCTTATTGAGCCTTTTCACCATAAGCACCATAATTTTATTCGTTTGCTACTGGTTTACCTATAAGAGCATACAGGGCAGTAGTTTTGATAATTTTGTGGATTATATTAAACTGTTCTTTACCTTCTTTTCTGTTGCTTTGGGCTTTTCTTTACACAATTCCATTGCGGTTTTGGAGGGGCATATGGGAAAACGAAGTGAGTTTGTACGTACGCCTAAATTCAATATTAATAGCCTTACCGAAAGCTGGAAAGGCAACAAGTATTTGGCTAAAAAATTATCTCCCAATATGATTTTAGAATTTGCACTTATGGTCTATTTCCTATTTGGCATGTATAGCGCAGTACCTCTGAACGACTTTGGATTGTTTCCATTTCACTTTATGTTGTTCTTGGGGTTCTCCTTTGTCTTTTTTAAATCTTTGACCGCAAGGGCTTAAATTTCAGAACATCTTAAAAATAAAAAAAGGATAGCCTAAACCGCTATCCTTTTTTTATTTGCCATTATATTAAGTTTGGTATCTTGTTTCTGAAATAGACATATAATTACTGGTGACTATATATAATTGTTGGCTATAATTAGACAAAATATACTCAGGAGAACCAAAATCTGGAATTGAATTTTATAAACTACTTCATGAATCTGAACAGTTTACTTCTGAATTAAGAAAGGTTACTCTTGCGTCAGGTAAGTTAGAAACTGAGCTAAAATTTCTTTTTATTGAAAATCAAATTAGCGGAGATTTTAGTAAGGCTACTTTGGGGAAACTAATTGAAAATGCCGAAAAAAATAGCCTGTTTGATAAAAATTGGATTACTGCCTTGAGACCAATTTCAAAACGACGAAATTATATCACTCATAATTTATACGCTCTCTTTTCTGATTTGATTGAGGAAACGATATTAGAAAAAACAGACTTACTTGACCTTAATATTAAATAATATATTTCATGAGTATGGCATCTTAACCAAGATTTGGACGGACTAGCAAACTTAATTAGAGAGAAAGTAAATAACTATAAACGGTAAAACCTTTAAATAATAAAAACTTTGGACTTAAATAAATAGTGTCAGTATCTTTATGGTGTCCATAAGTCGCTGTCAGTTACCTTTACATGATAATGTTAAAAACCAAAAACATATTTCTTGACACGGAAGCATTTGTTGCCAATGGGTATAGTTCAAGTGATAAATTGTCGAAACTTGCTGAATATGGTAAAAACGGAACAGTAAAAATATTCATTTCAGAGATAACCTTTGAAGAAGTAAAAAGTAATATCAAGGAAGATTTACTTATTGCAATTCACCAAATCAATAAATTCAAAAAAGAAATTCATCGGCGCGGCAGAGTTTTAAGACAAGTTGAGGGATTTAAGGAATATTTAAACTTACCACAACTTGATACGAGAATAGATTTTGAACGACTTACTAAAACATTTGAAGATTTTATTAAACTCGGAAAGGTCACAATAATACCATGCGAAAATATTGATATTAAACCAATTTTATCAAAATACTTCAATAAAGAAAAGCCCTTTGGATCAGGTAAAAAGAAATACGAATTTCCCGATGCAATTTTTCTTAAACAAATCGAAGATTGGTGCGAAAAAAATTACCAAAAAATTTATTTGGTAAGTGCTGACCCAGATATTTTGGAATATAATTGTGATTTAATTATACCACTAAAAAATATAGGTAAACTTTTAGGTATAATTAACCGTCAAGAAATGATGGATGAGAAAAAATTTGAATGGCTTAAGCAAATTTTTATAAAAAAACAAACTAAGATTTCAAAGAGTATAGAAAAGCGTTTTATAAAAAAGGTTAAAGATGAATATTATTCTGATTTCACAATACATAAAGTAAGTGTAGAAAACATTGAATTATTTGAATTTTCTATAATTGATGATAAACCTGGATATTCAACCTTACAAATGGATGTTGATATATCCTTTAATCTTGAATTCTCATATATGGATTATAGCTCAAGTTATTTTGACAAAGAAGATAATAAATGGCTCTATAAAGAAATTAAAACTGCTAGAATTGACTTTGATAATACAATTACTGCCGAAATAGAAATCGAGGCGGTATTTGAAGACGGAGAAAAAGATATTGAAACGATTGGAATTAATTGCATATATACGAGTGTTCCGGACGAAGATTTAATTAATGACAGGCTTATAGGATATTGAAAATAACTACAGACAACAAAGCCTCCTATGAAAAGCCATAGTACGATTTTTACAGTCAATTTTCAAGTACAAATCAGAGTTGGTTATCTTGCTTAAAAACAACACCAATGACCAAAATCAATATCCAAGGGCTTCAGTGGGATGAAAAATCTTCCTTTCAACAAGGCCCTGCAAAAGCACCCGCACCAATACGTAAAGCTTTATACTCCGACTCCATGAATCTTTATTCAGAAAGTGGTATTTCTATTGAAAATGATGGTGTTATTGATAAAGGAGATTTTAAAATTGATGACTATTTTGATATTGAAAAAATAACTCAAGACCATCTGTCTTCCGGGACCAAAATACTTAGCCTCGGCGGAGACCATTCCGTAACCTTCCCCATTATAAAAGCGGTTCATCAACACTACCCAAAACTAGATATTTTACACATAGATGCCCACGCCGATCTGTATCATGATTATGAGGGCGACCCTTACTCCCATGCCTGCCCTTTTGCACGTATCATGGAAAATGGGCTCGCCGTGAAATTGGTACAAGTTGGTATTAGAACTTTAAATCCGCACCAAGCGGAACAGGCCAGAAAGTATAACGTTGAAGTGCATGAAATGCGTAACTTGGATTTGACAAAGATTCCCAAGTTTAATAATCCACTGTACATCTCTTTGGATATGGATGGTTTTGACCCTGCCTTTGCACCAGGAGTATCCCACCACGAACCTGGGGGCTTATCCTCTAGACAGGTCATCAATTTGATTCAAAATATAAACACCCCAGTGGTGGGAGCGGACATTGTGGAATACAATCCGGACAGAGACTTTCAGGACATGACCGCCTATTTGGCCGCCAAGATGATGAAAGAGCTTCTCGCAAAGATGATTGTGCAATAGGTTTTCTTTCCGTTTAAAAACCACTACATTAGTCAGAACAACCAACCTTTAAAAAATGTCCAACAGTTTAGCTACTTACCTGAAGCTTCATAAAGTTTCCTTGCTTTTGGCATTGTTGAGTATTGTACTCTATTACACTTTTGCTTATCACTTAGAGCGTACTGATTTTATAAAACTACTATCGCTCTTTGCGGCATTATTCTTCCTCTGTTTTAAATTGATACAATTTGAAAAATGGAACTTTAGATTCCTCCTTGCTATAGGCATACTTTCCAGATTGGTCTTTCTCTTTACAGAACCAAATTTATCACAAGATTTCTATCGTTTTATATGGGATGGGGAATTGGTGCGCAATTTTTTTAATCCATACCTAAATGTTCCCAATACCCTGATTGAACAATCAGATTTGGTCATTGCCAATGCACAACAATTATATGATGGCATGGGAAGCCTAAGCGCCAGACACTTTAGTAATTACCCGCCATTGAACCAACTTTTCTTTGCTATTGCAGCGCTACTCGGTGGAAAAAGCATCTTAGGTTCAGTAATTGCCTTGCGCGGAATCATCATCCTTGCGGATGTTGGTATTTTCTATTTTGGTCGCAAATTATTGAAAAATCTGAATCGTTCTCCTCACCTTATATTTTGGTATTTTTTAAATCCTCTCGTAATTATAGAGCTTACAGGCAATCTTCATTTTGAAGGAGTCATGCTTTTCTTCTTCGTATGGTCTATGTATTTACTCTCGGTAAACAAATGGCAATGGGCAGGAGTTGTTCTGGCCTGTTCCATATCCGTAAAATTAGTTCCTTTACTGTTTCTGCCTTTGTTCTTAAAGCATTTCAATGTTAAGAAAAGCGTGCTTTTTTATGCAATTATAGGAGCCACCTCCCTGCTTCTATTTGCGCCGTTCTATTCATCGGAATTTATAAGTAACTATTCCAAAACCATCGGTCTCTGGTTTTCTAACTTTGAGTTTAACGCGGGGCTCTACAACGGTATAAAACAAATTGCCATTCAATTTGACGCTAAACCTTGGGAGCTCATAAAAACCTATGGCAAAATAACACCTATTGTTACTATAGGCATAGTACTTCTATTCACTTTTTTAAGGAAGAACCAAAACTTGACGGTATTGCTATCCTCCATGTTGTGGATATTGACTTTATACTATTTTATGTCCGCCACGGTACATCCTTGGTACGTGATTTTTCTAGTGTTATTAGCGATTTTTACAGAATTTAAGTTTGCGATTATTTGGTCCGCGGCAGTTGTTTTGAGTTATTTCGCCTATTCCCTGACCGACTTTAAGGAGAATCTGTGGCTCCTTACCATTGAATATATTGCAGTCTATTCCTATTTACTTTATGAAATTATTACACATCGTAACAAAACGTGAAGTTTTTGTAAAAATTCCGCGTCGCTTTTAGAATAATTCAATATTAATTGTACATTTGAACTATAATGAAGACAAAAGCACATACAACTTCTTCTAACTGGACTTTGGTTCCGGTACGTTCTTTTGTTCCCGTTCGTCGTCGCCCGTAAGGGTACTATAGAACTTATGGAAATAGGTGAGTCCATTTCCGCACAAACACATTCAGAAATTTATATCCATTAAAAGACAATAGCAATGAAGCTCGTTATTGCTAACGAATCACATTTTAAATACGCCCAAATCATCTGCGATACCATTGCAGAATCGGCCAAAGTCCGTGGTACTGGGATTGCTAAACGCACCCCGGAATATATTCAAAAGAAGCTGCAAAATGGCAATGCCGTTATTGCCTTGGACGGCGATACTTTTGCCGGCTTCTGTTATATAGAGATTTGGGGACATGAAAAATTTGTTGCAAACTCAGGACTTATCGTACATCCGGATTATCGAGGCCAAGGACTGGCAAAAAAAATCAAACAGCGCATCTTTGATTTGAGTAGGGAGAAATTTCCCGATGCCAAAATATTCGGTATTACCACTGGTTTGGCGGTGATGAAAATTAACTACGAGCTAGGTTACAAACCAGTAACTTTTTCTGAATTAACGGACGACCCCGAATTTTGGAAAGGCTGCCAAACCTGTAAGAATTTTGACATTCTTACACGAACAGAACAAAAAATGTGTCTTTGCACAGGAATGCTGCACGACCCAAATGCAAAACCAGCAATAAGAAAGGAAAAAGTAAACAGTAAAGCCTTTACAAGGTTAAAAAGCATAAAAGAGCAATTGCTCTTAAAAAAGAAAACAAAATGAGCAAACTAGTTTTGGCATATAGTGGTGGTTTAGATACTTCGTAC
>JBARUM010000268.1:0-10746 GCA_049645725.1 Maribacter sp. | reverse complement strand
CCTATTCGTACTAATTGTGATATTGTTGGCATACTACTATATAAATATGTATAAAATTACCCTTCGTTTAAGGGTCGGCAAATGTAGTGATATTTCATAATAATTCAAACCTTGCTCAATTTATTTTTAAAGTTTTTTCCAAATGCCGCCTAAGAAGTAAAAAACCAGTCTAAAAATGTATTAATCTCAATAGTTTTAAAAACTAAAAAATCAATTCTCTTAGTTGAATCTATTATGGCGTGTATCTTTTCTTTTTTTATCATATTCTCAAAATGACCCTTGTTAAATTATTCACCTTTAAATACACCGCCTGTTTAATTTATAACTTGCCATATAATAGCACTTCCTTAAAGTTTTATTAAAATTAGTTTGGATTATTAACACATTATTATGATTTTTGCCGCTAGCTAATTCAAATAATTTAAAAAATGAGAACAAAACAAAATGGATTGTTAACGCTACTTTTAGCGTTTATTGTGCATCTATCCTTTGCACAAGAAAAGACAGTTTCCGGAACGGTCACTGACCAAGACGGACTGCCTTTACCCGGGGTGAACATAGTTGTTCAAGGAACAACGAATGGTACCCAAACCGATTTTGATGGTAATTACTCCATAACAGCCGCCGAAGGGCAATCGCTACTCTTCACCTATATAGGACAGAAGAGGGTGACACAAGTAGTTGGTGCAGGAAATACCGTTAACGTCCAAATGACGGAGGATGCTCAAGCACTCGAAGAGGTGATTGTGACGGCCCAAGGTATTAAGAGGGAGAAACAAGCGTTAGGATATGCTGTTTCCGAAGTTGGAAGTGAAGAACTTGAACAACGCGCTGAAGGTGATGTTGGTAGGGTGCTTACAGGTAAGGCCTCTGGACTTAACATTACACAGCAAAGTGGTCTTTCTGGATCTGGAACCAACATTATAATTAGGGGCTTTAGTTCTTTTAGTGGTAGTAACCAACCTTTGTTCATTGTAGATGGTGTGCCATTCTCCAGTGAAACAAACTCTTCTGGTGCAGCCACTGGTAATGCGCAAGATGATTTCTTAAATGGTAACTCAGGTTCCAGTAGGTTTTTAGATCTTGATCCAAATAACATAGAAAGCGTTAACGTACTTAAAGGTTTGGCGGCAGCCACCCTATATGGAACACAAGGACGTAACGGGGTTATTTTAATTACCACTAAAAATGGTGGTACAACAACGGGAGGACCTAAAAAGAATGAAATAACCGTTTCTTCTTCTATTTTCTTCAACGAGATTGCATCACTACCAGATTATCAAGATGAATTCGGTAACGGTTTTGACCAAGCATTTGGTTGGTTTTTCAGTAACTGGGGACCTGGCTTTGATAGAGGTGGTGTTGCCGGATGGGGAAATGGTATAGATGCCAGACCAAATGTAGGATTTGATGAAAATGGTACTTTGGCACATCCTTATTCAACAGCTTCCAATGCAACAGGCATACCACAAGCTTTTCCGGAGTTTGCAGGACAGCGCTACGACTGGAGACCTTATGACAGTGTGGAGAACTTTTTTAGAGTTGGGGCAGTAACTTCCAACTCGGTTAATTTTAGTGGATCTTCGGATGATGGTAAAGTATCCTACAATGCTAACTTTGGACATTTGGACGATAAAGGATTTACTCCAGGGAACAATTTAAAGCGTTACACGCTTGGATTGGGAGGACGAGCCATTTTATCCAATAAATTCACTATAGCGGGAACTTTGAATTTCTCAAACACTAATTTTAAAACACCTCCGGTTGCAGCAAGTGAAGGTAATGGTGCATTTGGTACAGGATCTTCGGTTTTTGGAGAGCTTTTCTTTACACCAAGAAGTGTTGATTTAATCGGTTTGCCATTTCAAAGTCCTATTGATGGTTCTAGTACATACTATCGTCAGAACAACAGTATACAACATCCACTTTGGACAATTAACAATGCAGGATTTAACCAAAACACAAACAGGGTTTTTGGACAGTCTTCCGTTACTTATAATATAAATGATAATCTGAACTTATTATACCGTTTTGGGTTGGATGTTTTCAGTGAAAACAATACCAACTTCCAGAACAAAGGAGGTCGTGGTACTGACGATGCAGCATTGGTCAGTGGTATTTACCAAACATGGAACAACACCAATACCATCCTAAACCATGATTTCATCTTAAGTGGTGACTATGACCTTTCAGAAAAAGTAGGAATGACATTTAACTTAGGAGCCACTTCTAGAAGAGAAGTTTTTGATAGAAATGGGGTTTCCAGTAATGGACAACAGGTATTCAACGTTTTAAGGCACGTGAATTTTGCGAATCAACGTGGAATTCAATTTCTTCAAGAACGAAACATTGCCGGTGTTTTTGCACAAGCTGATTTTGATTATGATCGTTGGTTGTATGTTACTTTGGCTGCAAGGAACGATTGGGTTTCTAACTTGGATATTGCCAATAGATCTGCGTTTTATCCTAGTGCCAGTCTTTCGTTTATTCCTACAACAGTATTTCAAGGTCTTAAAAGTGACAATGGGTTGAACTATTTGAAGTTGAGAGCAGGTTATGGTACCTCGGCCAACTTTCCTACTGGTTTCCCAACTGTTTCTGTTCTAAATATCAATACTCAATTTTTTCAGGATGAAGGTATAACAACGGTTACAAATTCTGTAGGTAACAGATTAGGAAATCCTGATTTACAACCTGAATTACTTTCTGAGTTTGAAGTAGGTCTTGAATCAAGATTGTTTGGAAACCGTGTTACATTAGATGCCTCTTATTATAAGAGAACTACTACTGACCTTATTGTAGACAGACCATTAGATCCATCTACTGGGTTTACGGCTCAGCAAACCAATGTAGGTAAGATTGAGGGTGATGGACTTGAAGTTGATTTAGGACTTAATTTAATAAGGAGCGATGAAGAAGGTGGCGTTAGTTGGTCCATAAACAGTAACTTCACCACCAACAACTCTGAAGTAATTGATTTAGGTCAGGATACGGATTTAATTGTTTTTGCAGGTGCCAACGGTAACTTAGGTAATGCTGCCATAGAAGGAGAACAATTGGGTGTTATTGTAGGAAGCAAAATTGCCACCAATGAGGCAGGTGAGTTTTTGGTAGATAGTGCAGGTGATTATGTTGAAGAGCAAGGACAGTTCGTAATAGGAGATCCTAACCCGGATTGGGTATTGAATGTGAATAACAGCTTTTCCGTAAAAAACTTCACTTTTTCTTTCTTAGTGAATTATACGCAAGGAGGAGATATTTATTCCAGAACGGTTTCTACGCTTTTAGGACGGGGTCTTACGACCGATACTGTTGATCGTATAAACACCTTTATCCTTCCTGGCGTACAAGAAGATGGATCTACCAATACCAAACAGATAAACAACTCTACATTCTATTTCAACAATGTATTGTTCGGTCCTGACGAATTGGGAATATTTGACGGTACAGTTATTCGTTTACAGGAAATATCTCTAGGATATTCTATACCAACAAAATTTTTGGACAAGACTCCATTTGGTTCTTTAACTTTTTCAGTATCTGGTCAAAACCTTTATTTTAAGGCTCTAAACGTACCAGAAGGCACTAATTTTGATCCAAACCAAGCAGGTCTTGGTGTTGGTAACGGTAGAGGTTTTGATTATTTATCGGGACCTAGTGGTAGAAGATATGGGTTTAGTGTAAAAGCTACCTTTTAATAAAACAACGGTTAAATAAAAAATATAACAATGAAAAACATATATAAATATTTAGGTTTGGTTTTGTTTTCAGGGATTCTGCTAATGAGTTCCTGTGAGACTATCGAATTGGACCTTGCGAATAATCCAAATGAACTTAGACCAGATCAGTCAAGTCCTGATTTGTTCTTAAACTCAATTCAAGTTGATTTTGCCACGTTTACGGAGCTAATGAGTTGGAACGGTGGCGATTTAGTAAGAATCAGCTATTTGAACGGACGTAACTATCAAAACATTGCCAATTATGCTCCCGCACTTTTGAATTTAGAATGGAACCTTGCATACCAAGCTGACGGTGGAGAAGTATTGGCAACGGGCTTGGAAGTTAACGGTATTTTAGCTGATATCAGGGCTATGGCACCTGAAGCTGAGGAAGGTGAGCTTTATCATCATACTGCTATTGGCCAATTTATTGAAGCCTATACCATAGTTACATTGGTAGACTTCTTTGGTGATGTTCCTTATTCAGAAGCTATCCAAGGAGAGGCGGATACACCTATCTTAAATCCTAGTGTAGATTCCGGCGCAAGTATTTATGATGCTGCTTTACAATTATTGGATGATGCCATAGTTAACTTTGGACTTGATCCTGCTGTAGAACCTCAGAACGATTTTTACTATGGTGGGGATTGGGATGATTGGATCAAAGCTGCCAATACGCTAAAAATGAAAATTTATTTGCAACGAAGATTGGTTGACGCCAATGCCATAGCCAGTTTTAATGCTATAGTGGCCTCAGGAGATTACATAGATGAGACATCTGAAGATTTACAATTTCAATGGGGTACCAATCCGGTACAGCCAGATGTTCGTCATCCAAGATATGCGGATAACTACTCCGTTTCCGGAGGTGCTGATTATCTTCCCAATTGGTTAATGAATTACATGGACGTAAATGATGACCCAAGGATACGTTATTACTTTTACAGACAAGTGAATGCGGTACCAGGAAGAGAAGTTCCGCCAAATGAGGAAACTATTGCATGTTCCTTAGAACCAACGCCCGCGCATTATACCGATGGTGGTTTTACATTCTGCACCCTACCCAATGGCTATTGGGGCAGAGATCATGGACAAAATGCAGGTATTCCGCCAGATGGATTTACAAGAACAGTATACGGTGTATACCCATCAGGAGGTAAATTTGATGATAGCAGCTTTAGAGGGCTTTCTGTAGGTTCCGGAGCAGGTGGCGCAGGTATAACACCAATACTTTTAGCTTCATGGGTAGATTTCATGAGGGCTGAGGTAGCCATGTTGACAAGTCCTGCGGCAGGCAGACCTTTTATGCTTGCTGGAATCGAAAAGTCTATCGCCAAAGTAAGAAGCTTTGATGGCGTAGATGCAGGAGCCAACAGGTCTTTTGCACCAACAGATGGAAATGTAACAGTTTTTACCGATAATATTGGTGATGCTTTTGACGCTGCAGATGACGATGGAAAATGGGATTTGGTAGCGGAACAATTTTTAGTCTCGCTATTTGGAAACGGTATCGATGGATACAACTATTACAGGAGAACTGGTTTCCCTTCCACCTTGCAACCTAATTTGGAGCCGGAGCCAGGGGCTTTTGTTCGTTCATTGAACTATCCTGCGGATTTTGTCAACAACAATTCGTCCGTAAGTCCAAAAGCAGATCAGACTGTGCAAGTATTTTGGGATACAAATCCTGCCACTGGCTTTCCACTTTCTAACTAAATAAATTGTAAATTCATATAAATTATGAAAAAATATATAGATAAAATTGTAATACTGGGGCTCATTTTAGGCATCTCCAATTCATGTGATACAGACGAAAAAATTGTAGATCAAATTCTGGCGCAGGTTGGTACAGGAGGAGTTATCCGAACAATAGACGAGGACAATAACTTGGTGTTTAATGATGAAACAGATTCTTTTGATGCCGGTTCAACTTTTGCCTTAACTTTGGAAGAGCAAGATGAAGAAGGCGGTGCACTGCTTGAGTCTGTTGAAATATACGTTAATTTTGACGACAACTCAGAAGGCGGGGCGGACATGTCTACGACGGAGGTTTTGCTACAAACGTTGTCAGCAAGTGATTTTTCAGAAGGTCCTAGAGGATTACCTCAAACCACTGTTTCCTATACTTCTGATGAACTAGTTACTATTACAGGGATAGACGAATCTTTGATTATAGGTAAAGATAGGTTTGAGTTTAGATTATTATTAACTCTTACAAACGGGGAAGTTTATACCAACACTGATGTTGGAGGCCCTGTAAGCGGGGGTTCTTACTTTGCTTCTCCTTTTGAGTACTTTCCTGTTATCGCATGCTCTATTACGGAAAGTTTGGCTGGTACTCATAGTTATGTAGTTACGAATATTTCGCCAGCTCCTGGAGGAGGAGGTGAATGTGTTCTTGATGTACTCACAGGGACAGTTACTTGGTCTGAGACTAGCGATGCAGGCGTCTATACATCTTCTGATATGAGTTTTGGACAATTTGAAAACTGCTATGCCGGAAGAGGACCTGCCACTGGGGAAGATATCGAAATTGAATGGGATTGTACTAACTTAAATCCTGATGGTGAAGTATATTTAAAAGATGGTGTTGTTATTCCAGACGATGATGATGAGGATGCTGAAATCACTTATAACTATACGATTACCAATGTAACAGGACCAGCTATGACCATTAATTTTGCTAACTCCGCAGGTGATAGGGGAACGGTAGTTCTTACCCGTGACCCGAGTAGTGAAAATGCTGATTGGCCTGTAATTTTTACAGCGAACAATATGCCATAAATTAAAGACATTTTTTATCAAAAAAAACCATCTGTCTTAATCGACAGATGGTTTTTTATTTGAAATCAATTTATGCTTGAAATGTACTATAATGTTTCTGAAAAATTAAAAATCCTTAATATATCGGAAGAATCTTTTATTTTAATATTATTATTGGAAATATATTCTTCAACTTTATCAGCCTTTTCTACTTCATCTTTAAAAAGGTCTAAGACTTCCTTTTTAGACGTTTTTAAGAAACGTATTTTTTCTTCCCCTTTCTTCAAATAATACAGTTCAGAATCTGCTATAAATCTACTTTTTACGGACATTTGTAACGAGTTAACCGCTTGCTTTCCCTCTTTGTACCTTTTTATTTTACGTTCGAACAACATAAGATTTTCAGTTTCAATTAATTTGAATAAATGTCCGCGTTCAAGCTTTCCCTTTTTATCATAGAATTTTTTAAATACAATAGTGGTCCCTCCTGAAACAGCATAAATATCAGCTCTTTTCAATAATACAAGAACCTCGTTGTCATTTAGACTTTTCTTCAATTGCACCTCATCGTTATATCCGTCATACCTTGAAAAAGTATGACCTTCTAGTCCTCCCTCACTATGTATCGCCGTTTTTACAAAAGTCTCGGATAAATAGCGGGAACCAATAATATCCACTTCCTCTAGTCCTTTTACAGTTTTGCTACCAAGCTGTTGAAATGCGTATTGCAACATGGGTTGCATTCCAAAAGATTCATTATCGGCATTATAATTTGCAGGTACTTGTGCAACGGATGTCATGTATAATCCAATGAACATAAAACTACTTAAAACCAAATTTTTCATATAAGCGTTATTAAATTTGAACTTAAAGTTATAAAATATGGGCATACGAACTAAAATATTTTACGAACTAAAAATTATATTCGAAAGGGCCAAAGCCATGTAGGGAAATTAACAGAACCGTTTCAAAATATATTAGATTTTCAAACCTTCCTGAAATTTTCATGAATGGTTTTTGATTATTTTTGTCGTTATGGATAAAATAACCCAGATATACGGAATAAGAGCCGTAATGGAGGCTGTTAGCGCCAACGAAGAGATTGATAAGGTTTTTATTCAAAAAGGTCTTAAAGGAGATTTAATAAAGGAACTAGAGGGGCTACTAAGGAGAAACGAGATCACGGTCTCCTATGTGCCACCAGAAAAATTAAATAGACTAACCAAAAATAATCATCAAGGGGTGGTCGCCAATATATCCCCCATAGCTTTTTTCTCCCTAGAATCATTGGTAGAAAAAGTTTTGGTTAATGAGAAACCAGCCTTATTCTTGCTTTTGGACCAACTATCCGATGTCCGAAATTTTGGAGCGATCATACGTACGGCGGAATGTTCTGGTGTAGACGGAATTATCATTCAAAAAAAGGGGGCGGCACCCGTCACTGCAGATACCATTAAAACTTCTGCAGGGGCAGCATTTAAAGTTCCATTAGCAAAAGTGGACCATCTCAAAGATGCAGTTTTTTATTTACAAGCCTCTGGAGTGCAAATTGTATCTGCTACTGAAAAAACCAATACGTCAGTTTATGACATTGAGTTCAATAAATCCACGGCAATTGTTATGGGTTCGGAGGATCGGGGCATTACGCCATCTATCTTAAAAGCTTCCGACCAATGCGCCAAAATACCTTTACTAGGAGAAATAGGCTCATTAAATGTTTCTGTGGCTTGTGCGGTACTGTTGTACGAAGTGGTAAGACAACGATTAAAAGTTTAATTTAAGAGTTCGAATCTTTATTTGATTCATTTTTATAAATGTAATTTATTTTAAGAGATTCATTTTGTCCGACTTCCTCATCAGTCCTATTTTCAATAAAATTTCCATCTTCATCAAAATGGCTTAAAAAGACATCTTCAGACTCATCGTAATCTTCTTTTTCCCAATCATACTTTTTAGCAGAAGGTACCTTTACGTTTAATCCAAGGGCCAATATAAATCCTGTAATAAATCCGCCTAGATGCCCTTCCCATGAAATCCCTTCTTTTACCGGGAAAATATACCACAACAGACTTCCATAAATAAACACAACGATTAAGGATAAAGCAACAAGCCTATAGTATTTGGTGAATACGCCTTTAAAAAAGATAAAACTTGCAAATACATAAATCAAACCACTTGCACCAATATGATAGGAAGTTCTGCCTATTACCCAAGTAATCAAACCCGATAACAGGGTGCCAATGATTACTACTTTCCACGCGGCATTCTTATAAAAGTAAAAAAGAGCCGCAAGTAAAATAGCCAAAGGAATGGTATTATTATATAGGTGTTTTAAAGAACCGTGTATAAAAGGGCTAAGAACTACACCTTTTAGTCCAGACACAGTTCTGGGATAAATACCAAACGAATTAAAATTCACCTCTTTTACCAACTCTAACCAATAGACACTCCAAATTGCAAGCACCGCCATTAGCGGAACTATCAAAACTTGGTTAGAAAAATTAAAACTTGGATTTTCCCTCATAGGATTAAAATTAAAAGGAATAAATCAATTTTTTAGCCAAAAACTTAAATCCAGGCAAATTGTCACGTCCATGATATAAAACAAGAAAAGCTACACTGATATTGCATCAATATAAATTAAGACTTCAAGAACTTTGTTTTATTTTTATAATATGAACGAGCCTTTAGCCGAGAGAGTACGACCAAAAACCTTGGAAGATTATATTAGCCAAAATCATTTGGTAGGAGAGAAAGGTTCGTTAACCTATCAAATTAAAAAAGGAATTATTCCTTCATTAATTCTTTGGGGACCTCCAGGCACAGGAAAAACCACCCTAGCACATATTATTGCCGAAGAAAGCAAAAGACCTTTCTATGTACTTAGTGCAATAAATAGCGGAGTTAAAGATATTAGAGAGGTTATTGACAAAGCGAAACAAGCCGGTGGTCTATTTACTTCTAAAAACCCAATTCTTTTTATTGATGAAATTCATAGATTCAGTAAATCCCAACAAGATTCACTACTGGCAGCAGTAGAAAAAGGCTGGGTAACCTTAATAGGCGCTACAACCGAGAATCCAAGCTTTGAAGTAATACCTGCACTATTATCCAGATGCCAAGTCTATGTATTGAACGCTTTTGGAAAGGAAGATTTGGAGCAACTTCTAAAACGTGCAATGAAGCAAGATAGCTTACTTAAGTCTAAAAAAATAATGCTCAAAGAAACAGAGGCTTTACTAAGGTTATCTGGAGGTGACGGACGAAAGTTACTAAATATCTTTGAGCTTGTTGTCAATTCTGAGGATTCGGACAAGATAACTATTACAGATCAGCTGGTGATAGAAAAAGCACAAAACAATACTGTCCTTTATGACAAAACAGGAGAACAACATTATGACATCATATCAGCGTTTATAAAGTCCATTCGCGGAAGTGATCCTAACGCAGCCGTATATTGGCTAGCAAGAATGATAGAAGGAGGTGAGGACGTGAAATTCATCGCAAGAAGAATGCTTATATCAGCTTCGGAGGACATTGGTCTTGCAAATCCCACCGCATTAGTTATTGCGAATACTACTTTCCAAGCCGTTACTGCAATTGGATATCCAGAAGCTAGAATCGTTCTAAGCCAATGTGCTATCTACCTTGCGACTTCCCCAAAAAGTAATACAAGTTATATGGCCATTAGAGGGGCACAACAGGCCGTGAAACAGTCTGGAAATCTTTCCGTGCCGCTACCCTTAAGAAATGCACCGACAAAGTTGATGAAAGATTTAGGATATGGCGATAACTACCAATATGCACATGATTATGAAAATAATTTTGTGAAAGCGGAGTATATGCCTGACGAACTATCTGGCAGTTTGTTCTACAAACCGGGAAATAATCAAAGAGAAAATGCCTTAAGCGAGTTTTTAAAAAAAAGATGGAAAGACAAATACACCTTTTAAAATTTGATTTTTAAATCTTCCTGTATCAACTTATCCCCCTCATAGTATTCAAAAACCCATTTACCATCTTTTTGGTATACCATTCCGCTTTTGTCATTTGACTGTGCCATGTATACGTTTTCCGCTGAACTTTTTAACAATTTCATTCTTATTTTTGGAGTACTGTCCACCAATTGATAACCGTTTGGAAGTGCTTGTGCATACCATATGTCCTCATTTTCCAGATTCTTAATCTTAAGTTTCTTTATTCCTTTTTCCTCTTCATTATTTATTGGAATAACTTGCGGTTCTTTGCTCTCGTAGAGTTGATT
>JBARUM010000267.1:0-3697 GCA_049645725.1 Maribacter sp. | reverse complement strand
GAAGTCATCAATTGCCTTGGCATAAAACCAGAAAGTTTAGTGCGCAAGAACGAAGTAATTTGGAAAGAGAATTATAGACATAGACTATTGTCGGATGAAGAGGTTTTAGACGCTATGATTTTACATCCAAAATTAATTGAAAGACCTATTGTCATTAGCAATGGAACCGCGGTAATAGGAAGACCGTTGGCCAACATAGAGGATTTTATATCGTAATATTGTTTAATGTTATTACTAATTTATTAAACAAATTAACAAACAATTAACCAATTTTGATTAAACCAAAGTATAATTTTATAATCTAACGTCATGAAAGTTTTATTAAAATCAAGTTTTACGAGAACCCTTTTGCTAGCGGTATTATTGCTTATAGGTTCAGAAAGCTATGGCCAGTTCGGTCGTGGTCAACAGGGTTTTGGAGGAAGAGGAGCATATGGTTACGGAAGACAGAGGAGCGCAGTACCTCAAGCACAGGTAGCACCAAAAGAAGAAGAACCAAAAACGGCAGAAGAACTTGTAGATGACCAAATGCCCTCAATTGCTGAAGCATGGGAATTAAATGACTTTGAGGTCGCAGTAATGAGTTCAGTTCTTAATAAGTATGTTCAGGAAAGAATTGAAGCACAAATATTGAAACTTCCACCGGAAAAAATGAGGGAAGTTTATGAAAAAATAACGGAAAGGCAAGATGAAGAGCTTAAGGCGGGCCTACCAATAGAAAAATATGAAGCTTTTGTAGATCTTCAAAAAAATGGAGTTGCAAAGACCTTGAAAAAGAAAAAAAAGAAACGAAAAAAAGATAAAAACTGACTACATGAAGAAAATTTTCCTGTTACTCCTAACTCTTTCACTCACAACTGCAAATAGTCAAAGACCCGGAGAAGGTCAAGAAGAAAGACCAAAAACTATTACTATAACAGGAAAAGTAATCGATCAGGAAACAAACCAACCCCTAGAGTACGCCACCTTTGTCATACAGAGTATTACGAATCCTGACAAGATAACTGGAGGGATTACTGATATAGACGGAATATTCAGTGTTGAAACCCCTGCGGGAAAATATAATTTAAGTATTGAATATATAGGTTATAAGACTTTTAAAAGTGCTAATCGAGACTTGGCCGAAAATACGGATATTGGTACCGTTAAACTTGAAATTTCTGCGGCGCAGTTAGAAGGTGTAGAAATTATTGCGGAAAAAACTACCGTGGAAGTCCGTTTAGATAAGAAAGTCTATAATGTAGGTAAAGATTTGACCAATAGCGGTGCAACCATCAGTGATGCCCTTGATAATATTCCGTCTGTAACGGTTGATGTTGACGGAGCAGTAGCCTTAAGAGGTAACGGGAATGTGCGCATACTTATAAATGGAAGACCTTCAGCCTTGGCAGGTTTTGGTTCAACGGATGCGCTTCGTCAACTACCGGCTGATGCCATAGAAAAAGTAGAGGTTATCACGAGTCCGTCAGCGCGCTATGATGCAGAGGGTACCGCGGGTATCTTAAATATCGTATTGAAAAAAGAAAAAACCCGTGGTCTTAATGGCACCATAAATACAACTGTGGGTTTTCCAGAGGCAGCTTCGCTTACTGCCAATCTTAACTTAAGAAAAGAAAAGTACAATCTCTTTACGACCTTAGGATATTCTTATCGTGAACCACCAGGAAATGGATTTGCGGACAATACCTATCTGGGCGACGAAAGTGCATTTGATAGAATCATAGAAGACCGGGACATCAACAGAAGAAATAGTGGTTTTAACCTAAACTTGGGTATTGAGTATTTCTTAACGGAAACCTCCTCGCTTACCGCAAGCGCCTTCGCCAGGACCAATGATGGCGAAGACATAACTTCAAATATAGCAACAGGATTCGTAGGAACCGAAATTAATCGTGTTACACTGCGCGTAGAAGACGAACAAGAAGAAGAAAAAAGCGCACAATTTTCCCTTAATTACAATAATGATTTTAATACAGAGGGACATAAACTTACCGTAGATTTGCAGCTGTCGTACAACGAAGAATTTAAACCAACACCAATTATAGAAAACCAAACCTTTCCCACTGTAGCTCCGATTGCAAATCTAAATATAGAAGAATTGGAGCTACAAAATGAATATTTAGCTCAGGTAGATTATGTGTTACCTATGGGAGATGCCCAATTTGAAGCAGGGTACCGAGGTAATTGGGAACAATCGGATACAGATTTTTATCTCGAAGAAGAGCTTAATTTAGGTTCTGGCGTTTTTGTTCCTAATGCAGGCCTTGTCAACCGCTTTGTATTTAACCAGAACGTGAATTCATTTTACACCCAATATGGAGACAAGTTTGGTGATTTTTCTTTTTTGGCCGGACTTAGATTAGAAAACACTCAACTTAAGGGTGAGATTGTAGGTGCGGACGTAGAAAGTTTACAAGAAATTATAGGTGAGGGAATAGATGTTAATTTTGATAAGAATTACTTAGGGCTTTTCCCTACCTTGAACCTAATTTATGAGTTGGCAGAAAACGAAAATATAACCTTAGGATACAACAGACGAATCAATAGGCCACGAGGGCGATTTATCAATCCATTTCCATCCCAATCTAGCCGTACCAATATTTTTCAAGGGAATCCAGACCTGGACCCTGCTTTTGCCAATGCTTATGATTTAGGATATTTGAAACGCTGGGAAAAACTTACCTTGACTTCATCGGTTTATTATCAAAAAGAAACCAATTCTTTTGAAAGAATACAAGAAGAAACAGGACAACTGACCACAGATGGTATCGTAGTCATCCGCTCCATACCCATTAACCTAGCAACCAACGAGCGTATTGGTGCGGAATTGGGATTGTTGTACAACCCTACTAAATGGCTTCGGTTAAATGGTAGTTTCAATTTCTTTGAATTCAATTCGGAGGGAGAATTTAATGGTGTAGATTTTGGTGCGAAAAATACAAGCTGGTTTTCCAGATTTAGCTCCAAAGTAACACTCCCAGGTAAAGTAGACTGGCAGAACAACGCCTTCTACCGTGGGCCTACCAATAACGCACAAACTGAAAACGAAGGTATTTTTACATTGAATTTGGCGTTTAGTAAGGATATCCTTAAAGACAAGGGCACGTTGGCACTAAATGTTAGTGACCTATTAAATTCAAGAAAAAGAATATCGTTGACACAGACCCCATTTTTCACCTCGGAAAGTGAATTTCAGTGGCGGGAACGACAAATAACGCTTTCTTTTGTCTACAGAATAAATCAGAAGAAACAACGTGAAAAAGGCCGTCAAAGAAATGATGATGATGGTGATGATGAATACGGAAGTTAAATTAGATTGAAAAAATAATAAAAAAGAAGCCATTTGGCTTCTTTTTTTATGCATCACGTTTCGCTCTTTTTGCGTCGCGTTTCTCTTTTAATAGCTCTATAATGTTGCCCCCTAACCAGTAAGGCACTACAAATAATAATAAAAACATCATTAACCAAAAACCTATGGTCAAAATGGTCAAGAAAGCTAAAAATCCTAAATATTGATCAAATTCGAACATATCTTACATCTTATGAATTACAAAGATACCATAATCGATTTATTTTTTGCAAGCCCTACTTAAAATTAATTTGTGAGCAATTACGTAATTCGTCAAATAAAATACAAACCTTTATTTTTGGCTTCGTGCGTATATCTTAACTTTATGGTTTATAAATAGTGATATAT
>JBARUM010000266.1:0-2380 GCA_049645725.1 Maribacter sp. | reverse complement strand
GTTATGGAATGGGAATGCTGCATTAAAAGTCCGGAACAAGGAGCGCGGGAGGGAGCGGTCTTTATTCAAGACCATATTATAGAGGCGACGGAGAAAACTTTTGATGATTTCGCCGGCTCGGCCGTGGATAAGGAAATGCTTAAAAAGATTTTAGGACTTTAAAAAATTTCAAATGAAGAACATAGTATATGGTTTGTTTTTTAGTGTTTTAGTTTTTGCCTGCAAGGATAAACCAAAGGAAGATGGTAAAAAAGAAACCTCTGAGGTAGGTGCCGAAATGAAAATGGAAACTCCCGAAACGGATTGGGAAATCATTTTTGACGGCACTTCGTTTGATAATTTGAAAGGATATTTAACGGATGAGGTTTCGGAACATTGGAAAATTGAAGAGGATGCCATGGTATTTTATCCTCCTGCAAAAAGAAATAAGGGAGAGGCATATAATTTGGTTACAAGGAAAGAGTATACCGACTTTATTATTTCATTAGAATGGCGAATAGCAGAGGCGGGTAATAGTGGTATTTTTTGGGGAGTTCATGAGGACCCTTTGCGAAATGAAGCCTACCACACTGGACCAGAGAGTCAGGTCTTGGATAATGATAAGCATCCAGATGGTAAAAATGGTCTATCTCACCAAGCGGGGGCACTTTACGATATGGTGGCACCGTCAGCGGATGTAACAAAACCTGTTGGGGAATGGAATGCATTCGAAATCACCATTGACCACAAAACAAACACGGGAATAGTTGTACTCAACAATGTAGAGGTTGTAAATTTTCCCGTCAACGACCCTGAATGGAGCAAGATGGTAAGCAATTCTAAATTTGCCGATTGGGAGCATTTTGGTAAGTATACCACTGGAAAAATCGGATTTCAAGACCACGGTGACGTTGTTGCATATAGGAATATCAAAATAAAGGAACTTTAATATTTAAAGATTTAAAATGAATAGACTATGTACCCTTGGAGTGTTTTGCTTACTGGTTTTTAATTCTTGCCAAGAATCCTCAAAAGAAAATGTGATCCCCGATTTAGAGGAAAAAGATAACGTCATTGTGCATAAAGAATACGAAAAGCCTGAGCCTACAACCCCAGAGGGAACAGAATACTACCAACCTAAAGTGCCTAAAGTTGGATCTGCATTAAATGGTAATGTGCCAAATGATGCCGTTATTCTTTTTGATGGTAGTTCCTTAGAAGGGTGGATGCATACTCAAGATAGCACTGCGGCTAAATGGCATTTGAATAAAGATGGTAGTATGACCGTAGCGGATAAAACAGGAAATATAAGGACCAAACAAGAATTTGGAGATGTCCAATTGCATATAGAATGGAAATCTCCTCTTCCTGTACAACGCGAAGGGCAGAACAGAGGAAATAGTGGTGTTTTTTTAAATGGCATTTATGAAGTTCAGGTTTTGGACAATAATGACAACGATACTTATGTAAACGGTCAAGTGGGCTCTATCTATAAACAAGGGCCACCTTTGGCCATGGCTTCTGCCCCAACAGGAGAATGGAACGTCTATGATATTATTTACCATGCACCTGAGTTTAACGAGGAAGGCGGCAAAATTAAATCAGGAACGATAACCGTATTCCATAATGGGGTCGTTATTCAGGACCATACAGAAATTAAAGGAACAACACCCTATATAGGTTGGCCAAAGAACCCAGCTCATGGTAAAGGTCCATTGATGCTTCAAGACCATGGTGATAATAGCCGTGTAAGTTTTCGTAACATTTGGGTAAGAGAACTTTAGATTAAAAACTTCCTAGTTTGCAAAACCTCTGCTGAACGAGGTAAAACCAAAAAATGAAACAATTTATTTTACTCTTAGCGGTACTTTTTCTTTTTGTGGGCTGTCAAGAAAAAAACAAGACAAAAGCTCATAAGGAATTTGAATCTAATGAAAGGATACTGTCCTCTAAATATAAAGGGGAAGAACCTACAACGCCAGAGGCAACGGAAATTTATGAGCCTGTTCCAAATAAAGTAACACTTGCATCAAATAAAGTCCCTAGTGATGCTATTGTACTCTTTGATGGAACTGGACTTAAGGAATGGGTACATTCAGCAGATAGTAGTGCGGCGCAATGGCACATCGTGGGTGATGGTAGTATGCTCGTAAAGGATAAATCTGGAGATATTGTAACCAAAAGAAATTTTGGAAGCATGCAATTACATATAGAGTGGAAGTCTCCTAAGGATGTAATCAATGAGGGACAAAGTAGGGCAAATAGCGGTGTTTTTATTCAGCAGAGATATGAAATCCAAATCATGGACAGCAACGATAACCCTACTTATACAAACGGTCAAGTAGGTGCGGTTTATAAGCAATCTGTTCCGTTGGTTATGGCATCTGTACCGTCCGGGGAA